>NCGI01000021.1 GCA_002256925.1 Polaromonas sp. 28-63-22 | reverse complement strand
GGCGGCTATCGCCGCGTTCTTTATCTTCGTCTTGCTCGTCGGCATACATGCTCCTTGTCGTCATGCTATGCCTCGCACACAAAATTCAGGACAGGCTCCTTCCAACCGGCAGGACAAGCTCAACCTCGCCATGGTGTCTCTTGAGTGGCAGCCGATTCGTCTGATTACATTGATGGCCTGGCTGCAACGCGACCAGCGCACCTCCAGCGAATTCGGTGGTGACTACAAGAGCAATTCGGTTGGACTGTCTGCCAAGGCTACTTTCTGATTTACCCGGGTGATCGATCTGCTCCTATTCGATCACCCGGCACACGGTTTATTTATCTCACAGGTGCACCATGAATTATTTGACGCGTCGCATAGCAGTTGCTGTATTGTTTCTCTCCTCCATCGCAGCCGTAGCTCAGCCTGTGGCCGTGCCTGCGCCCGTGGCGGCTCCTGCGGCAGCAGCAGCGCCAGCGCCAGGCGTGGTTCCAGCCAAAGATCCGTTGCCTGGCGGCGACTACCGACTCGGCCCCGGTGATGCGATTGGCGTTCAGGTGTACCAGAGTCCGGATCTTTCCGTTGACGCCCGGGTGTCCGAAAGCGGTGTGATCAGCTATCCGCTGGTCGGCACTGTCCAGTTAGGCGGCCTCACCATTTCAGAGGCGGAGAAAAAGATCGCCGACGCATTGCGGACCGGAGGATTCGTCAAGGCACCGCAGGTCAATATCGCGCTGAAACAGGTAAGGGGCAACCAGGTCGCTGTACTCGGTCAGGTGAGTCGCCCTGGCAGGTTTCCGCTCGAGACTTTCAATACCCGCGTCAGTGACATGCTGGCAGCTGCCGGTGGCACAACACCCACGGGTGACGACGTGCTGATAGTGACCGGGCAGCGCGACGGAAAACCATTTCGGAAAGTTGTGGACATTCCGGGTCTGTTTTTGAATCCAAAATCAGATGACGACATTATTCTTGCCGGCGGTGATACGCTTTTTGTGAACAAGGCGCCGGTGTTCTACATCTACGGCGAAGCCCAGCGTCCCGGCGCGTACCGCATCGAGCGTGGGATGACGGTCATGCAGGCTCTTGCCCAAGGCGGCGGTCCGACGGTGCGCGGCAGCCAGAATCGCCTGCGCCTCAATCGCAAGGACGCAGTCACCGGGAAAGTCATTGAAACCGTGCCGGCGCTCACCGATATCGTTCGCCCCGACGACGTCATTTACGTGCGTGAAAGTATTTTTTAAGAGCTGCCATGACACTCCATCAATTCCTTCTGGTCCTCCAGGCGCGCTGGCGGATAGCTCTTCTGGTACCCATCGTGGCTGTGCTGGCGGCTCTGGCTGTCAGTCTGTTGATGCCAAAAAAGTACACTGCACAAACGGCCGTTCTCGTTGATGTGCGTTCGCCTGATCCTGTTGCGGGGGCCGCCGTTTCGGGGATCGTGGCGCCCAGTTACATGGCGACTCAGGTTGACATCATTGCGGGCGATCGCGTCGCCCAGCGGGTCATCAAAATGCTTCGGCTAGATGAAAGCCCCGAGATGAAGGAGCAGTGGGTCAGTGCCACGGGGGGTCGGGGTACCCTGGATGCCTGGCTGGTGGAGTCGCTACAGAAGAACCTGGACGTGCGGCCTTCGCGGGAAAGTAATGTGATCAATATTACTTTCAAGGGCAATTCGGCAGAATCTGCCGCGCAGACGGCCAACAGCTTTGCGCAGGCCTACCTCGACATCAACCTCGCGTTGAAGACGGAACCGGCACGCTTGTATGCCGAGTGGTTCGAAGAGCAAACCAAGGCCTCCCGGGTCAAACTGGAAGAAGCTCAGGCGCGGTTGTCAAACTTCCAGCAGAAGGCGGGTATTGTCAGTAGCGACGAGCGCACTGACTTCGAAACTGCAAAATTGGGCGCGCTTTCTTCCCAGTTGACTGCCGTGCAGGGCGAGACGACAGACAGCCAGAGCAAGCGCATGGGGCGAGGGGATACGGTTGCCGAGGTCATGCAAAGCCCGTTGATTAACGGTCTCAAAGCGGATATAGCCCGGCTGGAGTCCAAGGTCCAGGAAATGAGCGTTAATCTCGGCGTTAATCACCCACTCAGGAAAAGCGCCGAATCTGAATTGGCTGCCCTGAAAAGTCGCCTGGCGAGCGAAAGCGCGCGTATCTCGGCATCCATCGAGACGTCTTACCGAGTCGGGAAAGACCGGGAGAGGGAACTGCAGGGCGCGGTAACCGCCCAAAAGGCTCGCGTGCTGGCACTTAACAAGCAGCGCGATGAACTGAATGTCTACCGCCGCGATGTGGAAGCGGCGCAGCGCGCTTACGAAGGCGTCAGCCAGAGCGCATCGCAGTCGCGCCTGCAGAGCCTGACCAACCAGACCAATGTCGTGCGGTTGAACACGGCCGTACCACCCTTGTCGCCGTCCAGCCCGAAACTGCTGCTCAATCTGCTTCTTGCGGCCTTCGGAGGTACGCTGCTTGGCGTGGCCCTGGCTTTGCTGTTTGAACTCTCCAACCGACGGGTGAGATCTTCTGAAGATCTGGTTCACATGCTGGATTTGCCGGTTCTGGCCAGCATCGGCTCGAGCCGCACACAAAGGGAGTTGCCAGGCGCACCGCGCCGGCTGGCTATCGGACACGGGAATGCGGCATGAACAGAAATAACGCGCAGATAGTCACCTCGGTGCCCTTGACGGTGCCGAGCAAGCCCGCCACCGGGGCGGGGCGGTCCATGGGCGTGATTCTTGTCGATGCGGGTCGGCTTGCCGCAACCGACGTTGATCGTATTGTCGAGTTTCAGCGCGAGCGTGGAGCGCGATTCGGCGACGCCGGCGTGGCGCTAGGGTTGCTCACCGACGACGATGTCCGCTTTGCATTGTCGGTTCAGTTCGGCTACCCCTACCTGTCGCGAGAAAGTACGCTCAGCAGGGAACTGGTCGCCGCTTACGAGCCTTCCAGCCGGTCCGTTGAGCAATTGCGAGCATTGCGCAGCCAGCTCATGCTGCGATGGTTTGGTATCGGTACGGACCGGCGTGGCCTGGCCATTGTCAGTGCAAGCCCGATGGAAGGGCGCAGCTACATTGCTGCCAATCTGGCTATTGTTTTTTCCCAGCTCGGAGAGCGAACACTCCTGATTGACGCAGACATGCGCTCCCCGCGCCAGCATCAACTGTTCAATCTGGGCAAACGGGCTGGTCTTTCGGATATGTTGGCCGGCCGTGCAGGTCCGGAGGCGGTGGTCGGCATCCCGGCTCTGCAGGATCTGTCCGTGTTGCCGGCGGGCGCAATACCGCCCAATCCGCAGGAGCTTTTGGGCCGGCAGGAGTTTTCCAAGTTGCTTCAGTCTCTCGGCCAGGACTTCAGTGTGATCATTATTGACACACCTTCCGCAGGTGAATGCGCTGATGCCCATACTGTCGCCGTCCGCGCTGGCGCTGCCCTTATGATCGCGCGTCAGAACAAGAGCTCCGTTCCACAAATAGCCAAGTTCACGCAGGGTCTGCGCGAGTTTGGCGTAACTCTCGTGGGATCCGTGCTCAACGACGCCTGAGGCGGCGCTTGCTGGAGCTGGGCAAACCACGAGCGGGCGCCAATCCGCCCGCTTTTCATCGCAGCAGATCCCGGCTCAGCCCAGGCGGCCTAGCCCACGAGACGTGACCTGGCGCCCAGTTGCCCATGACTTCCCGGGCAACCGGTCGTGCCCGACAACGGTTAGCCCTTCGGCAAAATCTGTTTGTCGGCCCGCTGCGCTACTTGCTTCGGCGTCAATCACTGCGATAAATCGAATAAGGGGACTGACGTGACGCAAGGCTCGCCGGCGCTAAAAGCATCTTCGGAATGGCGGAAGCGGTGGTGCTTGCTTGCCGCGAAGATAGAGCGGATTGAATCGGATGAAGAAGAGCAGCTTTTGCTGCAGCGAATCAGTTCGTCGCCGCAACCGCTCGTAGTAGCTTTCGCCAACGCGCACGCGATGAACTCCATCGTGAAGTCGGCCTCTTTTTTCGAGGCCATGCGATCGGCGGATGTTGTTCTGAGGGATGGATCGGGCATGGCCACGCTCTTTAAACTTCTTGGAACCAGTCCGGGGCTCAATCTCAATGGCACAGACTTCATACCCAAAATCCTGCGCCGGTTCAACGGTCGGCGCATTGCTTTTTTCGGAACGCAGGAGCCTTTTCTCTCGCGTGGTTCACTCGCTGCGGCCGAGCGGTATGCGCCCGAAAGTACGTTTGCCAGCGCCCATGGTTTCCTTGAAGTCGACGCCTACCTGGCCCTCGCCGCGACACACCAGCCCGACCTGATCGTGCTCGGCATGGGAATGCCGAGGCAGGAAATCGTTGCGGCGGCGTTGCGTTCAACCCTTGACAGTCCGTGTGTGATTGTGTGCGGTGGCGCGATCATTGATTTCCTTGCGGGCCGGACGCCCCGTGCGCCGCGCTGGATCCGTCGCGCGGGCATGGAGTGGGCCTTCAGACTCGCCTTGGAGCCCAAGCGCCTGTTTCAGCGCTATGTCGTCGGCAATCCGGTTTTCTTGACCAGGGCTCTTGTGCTGGCTGCTTCCAGAAAAAAGTAGTCCGATGGCCTCGCGGCTCTGCGAGAGCAGAGTTGTCAGGACGTCAAGGCTGACGGCGATGGCGTTCGGGCATCTTTGCCGCTGCGAGACTTCCGCAATCTCGCAACTGCAGATTCAAGTGATGAATTTCAAGGCGTTTGGCGATAGCGGTTTTCAACGTCCGGCTCGCAATTGGTTTTCACGACTTTGCCCGGATTGCCAACCACCAGGCACCGTGCCGGAATATTCCTGAAAACAAAGGCGCCGCCTGCGATCCTGCTTCCTTCACCGATCGTGATACCGCCGACCACGATGGCATTGGGGCCGATCCAGACATCGTCCTCGATCACCGGGCAGCTTGAGCTTCGACTTCCGTCGCTGAAAACCTCATCTCTCTGCCCCAGAGTGACCCCGTGAAAAAGGGTGACGTTGCGACCGATGCGGGTGCGCGAGTTGATGACAATGCCCCGCGCGTGGGTCAGGGCCAGCCCTGGCGCCACGGTGGTGTGCCACGGAAACTCAACGCCCGCGCGACGGGTGGCAATACGATGAAGCATCTTGGCCGGCGTCAGCATAAGCCAACGTAACCTGGGCGGTAAGCGTTTGGCTTTCTGGCAGCAACGCATGGTGACGAGGACGCGAAACCCCTGATCCAGCAAGAATCCTTTAAGGACCAGCCACCAGCTGAATTTCCCAAACTGGCGGAAGGTGTCTGCTTTCAAGGCGTGCATATGGTTTCACCAGCCACAGACCCGGTCGGCCGCCCTTTACTGCAAAACCAGTCTGCAGAGCTTTGTAGCGCATCGGGGTAGCTTGTCCACGCCAGGTGCAAACTTCGCGTGGCAGGCCCTGAGTCAAGGCGAATGTGTTGCCCCCACAAGCGGGTCAGTCCGGGCGGCATGGGGTCCGGAATGCGCACGTGCCGTTTCCCCATGCGTCTGAGCAGCCGTTCCGCAATTTTGAGCGGCGCGCCGGCGACCAGCGAATCCAGCCGAATCTGTCTGGCACTGATGCGACGTACCGGCGTGGCCCCGGTTGCAACGGCAAGATCGATGAAGTAATCGTTCCAGCGTGGACTATCGGGTGCGGCGAGGTTGAAAACAGGAATCGTTCCCGCGACGATCTCAAGCCTCAGCGCAGCGAGCACAGCCTGGCAGATATCGTCGACGTGAACCAGATTGGACCAGCCATCGCCGCCAACGCCCAGGTCACCCAGCCGGCCGGACCGCAGCCATCGTGCGGTGCGGCCCACCCACAATTCGCTGCCCGGGCCAAAGACGCAGCCTGGCCGGAGCATGACCACTTTGCCGTCGGCTTTGGCAAATCCCGCCATGGCGTTTTCGGCTTCTCGCTTGGCCTTCCCATACCACCCGAGTTGCGGGCCAGGCTGCATGTCCTCGCTCACCAGTCCCTCCAGGTCCCCATAGACGGACATGGTACTCAGGTGAATGATGCGAGGACATCCGGCGGCCGCAGCGGCCTCAGCCAGCGTGCGCGCGCCATCGGCAATCGACTGGCGATCACCGGCGACACAGTTCACAACGGCATCAAAACCTTTCAGGACTCGCGTCAATGCGGCGGCGTCGCAAGTGTTCACTGCCAGCCAATCCATGCCTTTCTGGGCCATGCCCGGCCCGGTGCGCGAAGCGCCTGTTGCTTCAGCCCATGGAGTCAGCGTCAAAATTTCCATGAGGCGCGTACCAATGTAGCCCGTACCACCCAAAACGATTACCTTCATGCGACGGCTTTCTCGGTACGGGAAAGCCGTCGGGTATCAAGACGCCTGGAAAGCGTATCTCCCAGTCGCAGGGCCAAGGCAATCAGGGTCAAGGTCGGGTTGGCCTGGCTTGAGGTTGGGAACACCGCGCTTCCCGCGATAAAAAGGTTGTGAACCGCATGTACCTGGCAGTCAGCATTGACCACACTGCTGCGAACATCATGGCCCATGCGGGCGGTGCCGATGTGGTGACCACCGTAGGCGCCGAAGCGGGTGAGGTCCTGCTCAAGGGTCTCGCGCTGGTATTCAAAGCGGCCGGTGCCCGAGGCCTCGAATTCCTCGGCTGTCAGGTCCAGGGTGCGGCGCAGGGATTCAATGTCGGCGGCGCAATAACGCCAATCCACACGAACTTTGGGCATGCCGAGCGGGTCGATCTGGTCGCTGAGGGTTACGCGGCTTTCGGCAATCGGGGTTTGTTCGCCGTGCATTTCGAGGCTGAAACGATTGGTCCGGTTGCGCAGGATGACTGACGGGAACTTGCGGTCGGCAAGCGTCCTCTTGGTCAGCCAGTGTGCGAGAAAGGCGGAGGTGTCCAGCGGATCTGCAACCACATTCAAAAGGTGACGGGTGTAGGTTCCCAGGGTCGCGGCATTCCCATCATTGAGGCGCTTGCCGTACTCATAGCTGATGAGCTTGCGCGCCAGAAAGAGGCCCGACAGAACGCCGTTGCGATGGGAAGGATCTGTGATGCGCGGAAAGTGCAATCGCGCTACCGCGTTGGCGAGACCTCTGCGCCTTTGCTCCTCGGCCGTCACGGAAAGACGGCGACGGCAGTAGATGCCCTCCGGCGCCATTTCATAACCGTGAAGTACGTTCGACGGAGGACCTTTAAGGCTCAGCGTGCCTACGTTTCCGGCGATGTGGCACATGTAGTAGCGGCCGACGACATCATGCAGATTGCCCACGCCCGCCGGCGCTATGTCCCTGGATGCAAGCATCAGCCGGGCAGTCTCGATACCGCCGGTCGCGAGGACCGTTGCGCGGGCTGACACAGAAAACCGGTTACCGGACAAAGTCGCAAATTCGGTGGTTTGCAGGCTGCGCCCGTCTGCGTTGAGACCCAGCCGGACGCAGTTGGCGCCCAGCCATACCTTAATCAACGGTGCGAGCTGAAGCCGCTTGAAGTAGCGCGTCCCAAAATGGGTGGGACAGGAGAAACGCTCCAGGCCAGTCGTGCGAATTTTCGGGCTGTTGAAGCCGCGAATCATGGGGGCTACCTGGGGGCCAAGGGCCTCGCTGGCTTCATAGCTGAATCTGCCCGCTTCGGCGAGCGCGTTTGCTTCCGGGTAGTAAGGAAGAAGGTCTGAGTACGAGATGGGCCAGCCACTGTTGGCCACGTAGTCACGGCTTTCAAAGTCAACCGGATCCATCGGCATGCAACGACCACCCCAGATGGCTGAGGAGCCGCCGAGTCGGCGCTGGCGGTACTTGTCGGGCGGGCTGTGCATGCGCTCATCGGCCACCTCGCCCTCGTAGAGGGACTGGGTTTTCGCATCGAGTTCAAGATAGCCTGATTCGAGCAGCATGACTGAAAGTCCCCGCCCGGAAAGATCCATCGCCAGCGCAATCCCGGCAGGACCTGCGCCAACAATACAGACATCCGTGTGAAACGTCGCGCCGTTTTGAATATTTGCCGCGTCGTCGATCATGACGTGTCATCTTTGTTGACTGCAGCGGCAACAGCACCCTGACCCGACACGCCAAAGCAACGCTTGTGGATACGCGCAATGCTGGAGAAGAATCGCGGAAGCGAGAACGACTGTGCGTAGAGTTCCTGGCCATTGCGCTCAAGCGTCCTCATCAGTTCCGGCTGCCTCAGCACCTGCTGCAAGGTTGCCGCCAGACCATTGACGTCGCCGGCATGGACAAAGCATGCCGTCACGCCATGGCGCAAAACGGATGGAATCTCTCCGACGGGTGAACACACCACCGCCACGCCGTTGGCTAGCGCCTCCAGAATCACCAGCGGCAAACCCTCGTCATACGACGGCAAAACCAGAATGTCGGCCTGCGCCATCAGTTGCGCCACCTCCGCTTGTTCTGACCATCCTGCAAATCTGACGAGTTTCTCAACACCGAGCTCCCTGGCCTTGGCCTGGTAACCCTGGACGTCGCCCCCCCCAGCGAAGACGAGTTCAAACTCCAGATCCTCAAATCCTGGACGCGTCAGGGTGTGCAGCAGGTCGGACACCCCTTTGCGTTCCGACAGGTTGCCCACAAACAGCAGGCGCCTGACCGCATCGTTCACGGGTTTGCGCCTCGGCACCGTGGGCGCAGGAACGCCATTGATCACGATTTCAACGCGTGACTGCGGCACCCGCAACTCTTCCACGACGAACCGCTCAGCGGTCTTGCCCAGTACCACGCAGCTCTCAGGGAGCGAAAAAACCCAGCGTGTCAGTGCCTGCAATGGTTTGGGAAGACGCGGATAGAAATGATGAAGTTGTGCCGCATGCAGATGCAGCACCACAGGTATGCCCATCAGACGCGCGGCAACAATCACGGCGCTCTTGCGGAACAGGCTCAGTCGCTCGGCCATGTTGACGTGCACACCGGCGAGCCGACCACTCAGGCGTCCGCGCACCAGTTGCATCAGCGCTGTCGCAAGCACCCACAAGGAGTAAACGGCCCCGCCGCCGCCTCGTGTATCGAGCGCCCGCAACTGCGCCGCGTTTTTCGGCACTGCCACCTTAGCCTGAGCCTGCAACA
Source organism: Polaromonas sp. 28-63-22 (assembly GCA_002256925.1). Lineage (GTDB taxonomy): Bacteria > Pseudomonadota > Gammaproteobacteria > Burkholderiales > Burkholderiaceae_C > Polaromonas. The sequence continues at coordinate 9,764 of NCGI01000021.1, read as the reverse complement.
GGTAATCTGCGACCTTGAACATGCCGCCCCCCTTTGCAGTCCAGGGGCACGCAATGAAAATGTAGCGATCTGGCAAGGGGCTTATCACGGTGCCCGGCAACGCCTCACTTCGCATGGTGGATTTCCTGAGGCTTGAAGGTCTGCGCTGGAACCTTGAAAAAAATACGCTTGAAAAACTTGGTCATGGGGCGTTCGATCCAGATGTAGGAAAGGGAGCCGGCCACGATGACTGCCAGCAGTATTAAAGGAGCTAAAACAGAACTATCCCTAACGCCCAGTTTATAAAGCGCCATGACGCCAGCGGGAACAACAAACGTATGGGAAAGATAGATGGAATAAGAGGCGTCGCCCAAAAAAGAGAGAGGAGCCGCGAGGCGAATGCGTTCGGTCCATGGTTCAAGCCACAACACGCCGAGCACCATACAGGCCGCAGCAATCCCCCACGTAAAAAGTTGGTCTATCCGGGCGGTCCAGTCGACAACAAACATGAGTAACGCGCCGATTCCCAGGGCTATAACCCCCCACCCGGAGCTCATCCTTTTTGACCTGAGGAAGTAATAAGCAATACCCATGCCGAAAATGAATTCGAACACCATGGATTGCGCGTAGAAAGCAAGGGGCACCGCGTCCTGAAAGTAACGGCCGGCCAAAAATACCGTGAGAAGCGCCAGAAGGCAAAAACGCAGGCGCGGCAGAGCCAGTGCGATGGCTATGGTGAATACAGCATAGAAAAGCATCTCGAAATTCAGCGTCCAACCAACCGGCAGCGTGGGCTCGATAAGCCCTCGGGGACTCATCGCGGGTACAAAAAACAGCGAGGTTGCCAAGCGGCTGGCGTCGATTGATGATTGGGGCGCCAGATGGGGCAGCACCACCAGCAACGCTGCCTTGAGCAGGGTGTAAAACCAGTAAAGCGGTACGATCCGCAAAATGCGTCGCTTGAGGAACAGCCAGGCCAGTTGAAGACGTCCCCGTATGTCAGACGGCGAAGGTCCGGTCGATGCCGCCATGACGAAGCCGCTGATAACGAAAAAGATATCTACGCCAGCATTGCCTTTTCCCCAGAATTGTTCCATCCCGCCCCCGGTAGTCTTGATCGAAATCGACTGCATCAGGTGGGCTACGACGACCAGCATCGCAGCTACGAACCTGAGGATCTGGAGGCCAACGAACCTTTGGGTCATGAGAGGTCTGCTTTCGGGGATTCAGCAGTCATGGCGCGAGACATCAGACGGACGATTGGGAAAGATTCGCAGGCTCACGAAGGACCCTGCTCGAAATCATGGCGCGGGGAGGGCGTGGTTTTTGAAGCAGGCCACGCACCAGACCTGCGGCGTGAAAAGACCAGGAGACCACTGCGTAGATGGCCTTTTCAAAAGACCGTTTGCGCCACGCCATGAACAGCACCGGCAAAGCGAGGGTCGTGAAAAAAACCAGGAGCTTGCTGGCGACGCCTATCGGCCATAGCGGCACGCTGGCAAGCACCGTCCACCACGCCAGAACGGCCGCATACAGGCGCAGCTCGCTCAGGCCCCCGACAACCATGGCCAGGCGCGGCTGGCCAATGGCCGCGCGAATCAGCTCGCCCAGGCCCCAGACATAGCGCGTCTGCCACCGCCGCATCAGCAAGCGGTAGGGCGGCGCATCATGCCCAAAATGGTTCACGGCGCCTCGCGGTATGCGCCACAATGTCCAGCCCAGCGAGCGCAGTCGCGTGCCCAGGTCGTATTCTTCGTAGCTGTGGAGGTTGCGGTCCGAAAAGTAGCCCGCCGCCTCAATGGCGCTGCGGCGATAAAGCCCGCCGCCGTCCAGCCTGTCCACGCTGCCCGCCTGACGGTGCGCGGCGACCCGCTGTTCGCGGGCGACGTATTCCAGGCTTTCGGTATTCAACTCGATCACGCGCCCACCCACACCGGCGATTTCCGGTCGCTGCTCCAGGATGGCGAGCGCTTCTTCCAGAAAGCCGTCGAGCATCTGCATGTCACCGTCAAGCACATACAAAAACTCGCCGCTTGAATGCTGGTAGCCCAGTTGCGGACCGACGCCGCAGCAGCGCTCGTTCGGGTGCGCCAGCTGGACGATGCGTACCGGGTATTGCATGGCCAGCTCAACCGTGCGATCGGTCGAGCAGGAGTCGGCCAGCACCACCTCGCCGCCCACCCTGGACACAGCGCGCAATGCACTTTCAAGAGTTTCGACAATGCCGGACTCCTCGTTGAGCGCCTTGATGATCACGGACACCCTGCATGCGCGGGCCGTCTGCCCCGACACCTCTTGCGTTGACGACAATTCCATTGCTTAGCCTGCACTCATGGTTGGAAGGGCGCGGCGGACACGCCAAAGTTGCCACCGCCTGACGAGCTCACCCGGTACAAAGACCGTCATGGCTGCTGTGGACCACCAGCGAACACTGCTGGTGGCATCCAGCCCGCTCCAGAGAAGGCGCATCGCTGCGATGCGTTGTCCGCTCGCCAGTGCATCGCGCGCCATCGAAATCTCCTGATTGGCCACCAGCTTCAGCGCTGAGCGCCTTTTCGACGCGGGCAGCGCGCCCGACAGCGCACGCTGGCGGATCCGGGCGAGAAAGGGAGGCAACGTCAGCGGCGGATTTTGCAGGGAAAGGCTACCCTGCACGGAGATCCGGTAAGCCACCATCGGCGCCAGTACCATCGCGATCGGTGAACGTTCAGCTGCCCGAAACCACATATCCAGGTCCTCGCCATGTGACTCGCCCACGGCAAAACAGGGCTGCATGTCCTGCAGCAGCGCCGTCCGTATGCAGACCGAACTGGTGGTGAACGTAGGCCCCTTCATCCATCGCGCGGGCAAATCGCTGATGAGCTCCACGCTCAAGGGCGAGGCAGGCACAGCGGGCAATGCATGCGTGAGCGGCCCTGCATCGTTCCTGTCCTCGACAGGCAGGTACTGGGTGGCCACCATATCTGCTTCAGGATGTGCGCCTTGCGCCAGCACAAGATTGGCGAGGTAGTGGGGATGGTGCCAGTCATCAGCGTCGAGAAACGCAACCCATTCCCCTTGCGCCATGGCGATGGCCCGATTGCGGGCCACTGATACCCCGGCGTTGGCCTGCCGGATGACGCGCAGCCGCGTGTCTGCAATGGCTTCAAGCAGGTCGGCACTGCCGTCGGTGGATCCGTCGTCAACCACGACAATCTCGAAATCCTGGCAGGTCTGGGCCAGCACCGAATCGATGGTGCCCCGGATGTACGGTGCCTTGTTGTAAAGCGGAACAATGACAGAGAATTTCATGAACGGGACCTCGTCGCGAGCTGCGGATCAGGCCCTCTCGCGGCCGGGTAGGAAGGTGAATACCGCCTGCGGGCGCTCTGCACGGCGCTCTGGGCTGGCACGCTGGCCAGGGTCATCAGCAAAAGCACCTGCGTGATGAATTCGGAGCTATAGCCAAAAAGCAGCATCGGAACTTCACTGACGCTGCGCAGGGCCAGTGCGGTAAATAATGCGAGCGACAGCCCGCCCGTGGCGCGCGCATAGCGTACCGACAAGACCAGCAGGGTGAGGGCATAGATCACCAGGGCTGTAGCGCCGACAGTTCCAGAGCGTGACAGCGTGTCCATAAACTGGTTGTGTGCATGGGTTGCATTGGGCATGCCAATGCTGGCCCGGTAGCTGGCATCCCACAAACTGGGGCCATAACCAAAGACGGGGTTTCGCAGCCATTCATCGTAGGCAATAGCCCAGATCTGGTCGCGACCGGTCATGGACGTGAGTTGTGCGCCCTGGCTACTTTCGAAAAAACTGGCGACTTTTGCGCCGATGCCGCCAAAAACCATCAAGCCCCCGGCAAGCACCAGTGCGGCGATGAAGCCCAGGATGACCACAATCCCGAATTCGGGATGCTGCGGGTCTGTGGTTCGTCGCCAGAAGCCCGGTCCGTTGCGAAAAACAAGCACGCCAAGTGTGCACAGCACAAACGCCACCCAGGCGGTCTTGGACTGGGCGAGCACCAGCACCACCAACCCCACCAGCCACGCGAGGCGATTGAGCCAGACGCGCTGAAATGGCGTGGTCAAAAGGCACAGCAACGCAAGCTGGGTCAGCAGCCCCATGGCCACAGCATGAGGGGCAAGTCCCGCAAAACGCGGCACACCGGGCAGGAAGCCCTGGGTGTAGGTCGCATCCAGGGCCATCCCCGGGTTGGTGACAATCAAAACCAGGCCGGCCAGTATGAATAGAAACAGCGCATTGCGCGTGGCGGCGAACGCCTGTTCGCGTTCAATGGCTGAGGCAAGCACAGCCGCCACGCCAATGACCAGCGGATAGACAAATTCATGCGACAACTGGGGGTGCGCGCTGAACAACGCCGGGGCCGCGACGGTACCGACCCAGAAGATGACGAAAGCCGTCAGCAAAAACTTCGGGATAGCCGTCGCACGTTCGCGGTTGAGCCAGCGCGTAATGATGCGTTCCCCCGCGACCGTCAAAACCACCAGGGAGAGCAGAGGCTGCACAACACTGAGCAAGGGAGGCCTGGGCGGCGCAACAGGCTCTGCAAGGTTCAATGCCATGGTCGCCAGGTCACGACCGGAAAGGTAGGTAGTCAGAGCGACCGCCAGAACAATCGCGTAGAAGAGAAGGTGGTAATAGCCTTGTGCGCGGCGTGACGTGACATGCACAGCGCTGGCCATGCCCAAGGTTGCCGCCAGTGCGGCCAGCATGGCCCCGGCAACCAGGATAAAAATAGTGATCGTCTGGCTCATCGTGAATCCTCGTTACAGGCGCTGTTCGCTCACAGAGTCTGGATAAGGGGCAACCGCAGCTTTCCCAAGCCTGCCTGCGAGCGCCGGTACAAAACGAACAATCATGCCATTGGTTTGCTCGCCGAGCAGGTGAGGGCGCAGCAGCAACAGCAGCGCAAGCACCAGCAAGGTCGCCAGCGTGCTGGCAGCGAGCGAAAGGATGGGCATGTCGAACCGTGCGACAGCTTCCTGGCCTGTCACGACACTGATGCTGCATACAGCGGCGAGCAGCATACTGCGCAAGGCATCAGGCCACAAAACCGTGGGGCTTAGCTTCAAGGCCCGAAAGGCTGCCCCCGCGATCACGACGGCCCTGGCAACCAGCATCGCTGCCGCGACAGCGGCGGCCACTCGAATGCCCAGAGCGGCGAAAAAATAAAAGCCCAGCAGACCCAGGACAATGATCGGTAGCTGGAGCGCAAACTCGTAGTTTTTCCGGCCTGTGTTCCACAGCACCGGGGTGGATATTCCCCAAATCACATACGCGGGCATGGCCACGAACAGGATGCCCAGCACCCAACCCGCTTCCTGCCATTGCCGGCCATACAGGACCCGCACGATATCCGGCGACACCAGCGCCAGAAAAACGAACGCGGGTACTGCCAGCACCAGGATCGCTGCCAACATCTGCTGGTACACGCGGCCCAGCCGCTGCGGATCGTCCTGCAGGCGTGCCCCCGCAGCCAGGAAGGCCGGCTGCAGCGCGCCGAGCAGCAAGGCGTTGGGCTGGGTGGCCAGGTTGTAGGCGACGTTGTAGAGGCCGAGCGCATAGGCGTTGAGCAGGCGGGCTATGAGCACACGGTCAAGGTTGTTGAGGATCCAGTTGACCACGTTGGTCAGGAAAACCGCTCGCCCGGTACTCACGGCGGTGCGGGCATCGGGGTACCAGAAAAGCGGCCGCACCGCGTGGGGCTTGGCTGCGTAGCTTGCCACGAAGACAACGCCGCACTGGACCAGCCAGGCCGCCACCAGCGAGGCCGTGCCAAAGCCGAGCAGGGCCATGGGCACACCGACTGCGACATAACCCGCTGCATAGCTGCCGACCTGAATCAGCCCGACCTTGCGAAAGTCGAGGTCGCGTTGCAAAAGATAGGTGGCAGGCGAGGCGGCGGCGCCAAGCAGACAGGCAAGCGACAGCCACTGGATCACGGATTGGGCGCGGGGCTCGCGGAAATAGGTGGCCAGCCACGGCGCTATGAAATACAGCGCAACCATCGTGACCAGGCCGACGATGATCTGCCAGGTCCAGGCAAAGCGGATGTCCTCGTCGTTGACGGTGGGGCGTTGCAGCAGGCTCCAGCTAAAACCAAACCCTGAAACAAAATTGGCAAACGTCAAGACCACCATGCCGATGGCAAACACGCCGTAGGCTTCAGGGCCCAGCGTGCGCGCAAGAATGACTTGCGCCACCAGTTGCAGCACAAAGCGGGATCCCGTGGAAAGCGCACTCCATTTGACGGCGGATACGCCGGACCGTCCAAGCTCGCCTGAGCTCAAGATCTACCCGTCCGCTGGCGTCGCACGGCAATGGCCGCCATCACGGCGACTGTGGCGAACAGCATGCCGTAAGGGCTTCGGTCAGATTCCACCGGAGCAGGCGCCGCACTCTTGCTGGATGCGGCGACGGACACGTTGCGCGGCAAGCTCACCTTGACGGCCTCAACGCCCGACGGGCGCTTGAAAGGCGTCGTCGTTTGCGGCTTCACGATGATCGCGGTCGCGGTCGTGGTGGGATGGGCGTAGGCGGAAGCAGCAAGACCCGCGAAAATAACCGAGGCCAGAGCGCGGTACATAGTGTGTTCCTCCGAATGCTTTACTCGACAAGTTTCTGTTGCAGCGCACCAACCGTCAATAGTCCGAATGGCCCATCAGACTGCCGGTGCTCAAGACCTTTGTCTCCGCATTTTGATGTTTTTTCTGTCCCCGGGCTACGGTGACTGTGCATGCCCGCAGCGCTGTAGACACGGACTTTATCCCGCATTCGGCCGCTGCGACAACCCCTCCAGCGCCCCGACACGGCGACGGCTCCGCGCGATGAAACAGTCGCGGCCTGGCGACGACACACCGGCGGTCGCGTGTTTTGATTGGCTGGGTTTTCTGGTTTTTCCGGGTTCACACCCTTATTTTCACAGTCCGTGCGTTCCCGTCGCGTCAGACTTCAGCCCGACTTGCACGGGTGCCCGCGACTACATGGTCAACTACATGCCCGCGTAGTTGGGCCCGCCGCCACCTTCGGGTGTCACCCAGACAATGTTCTGGGTCGGATCCTTGATGTCACAGGTTTTACAGTGCACACAATTTTGTGCATTGATCTGCAGGCGGTCGGTCTGGTCAGGGTTTTTGACGTATTCGTACACGCCCGCGGGGCAATAACGGCTTTCCGGGCCAGCGTACTTCGCCAGGTTGATGTTCACGGGAACGCTGGCGTCCTTGAGGGTCAGGTGCGCGGGCTGGTGTTCTTCGTGGTTGGTGTTGGAGATGAACACCGACGTCAGGCGGTCAAAGGTGAGGGTGTTGTCAGGCTTGGGATAAACGATGGGCGCGCATTCCGCGGCCGGCTTGAGCCTGGCGTAGTCGGGCACGGTGCTGTGGATGGTCCAGGGCGGTGCCTTGAAGCCCAGTTTGGGCAGCAGCCACAACTCGATACCGTTCATGAGGGAGGACAGGTACAGCCCTTTTTTCATCCACTGCTTGGTATTGCGCGATGCATCGAGTTCGTCGAACAGCCAGCTGTTTTCGAACGCCTCGGGGTATTCCAGCAGCTCGTCATGCTGGCGACCCTTGAGCAGAGCCGCATAGGCTGCCTCGGCTGCGAGCATGCCGGTCTTGATGGCTGCGTGCGAGCCCTTGATGCGCGCGAAATTGAGGAACCCCGCTTCGCATCCGACCAGGGCGCCCCCCGGGAAAACAGTTTTGGGCAGGCTCATCAGGCCGCCGCAGGTGATGGCCCGCGCACCGTAGCCGATGCGCTTGCCGCCTTCGAGGTGCTGCCGGATGGCGGGGTGCGTCTTCCAGCGCTGCATTTCCTCGAACGGGCTGAGCCACGGGTTGCTGTATTCAAGGCCAGTGATGAAGCCGAGCGTGACCTTGTTACCTTCGAGGTGGTACAAAAATCCGCCGCCGTAGGTGTGCTTGTCCATCGGCCAGCCGAGCGAGTGCACCACATGGCCGGGCCTGGCTTTGGCCGGGTCAATCTCCCAGAGTTCTTTGATGCCGAGCGCGTAGGTTTGCGGGTCCTTGCCGGCGTCCAGCTTGTATTTGTCGATCAACTGCCGGCCCAGATTGCCGCGCGAGCCTTCGGCAAAAATCGTGTACCTGGCATGCAGCTCCATGCCAAGCTGGAAGTTGCCGCCAGGCTCGCCATCCTTGCCGACGCCCAGGTTGCCGGTGGCAATGCCCTTGACCGAAGGCACGCCGTCGTTGGCTGCGGCGTCGTCGTTGTAAAGGATTTCTGCGGCCGCGAAGCCGGGAAAAATCTCGACGCCCAGGGCTTCGGCCTGCTGGCCCAGCCAGCGCACCACGTTGCCCAGGCTGATGATGTAGTTGCCTTCGTTGTGAATGGATGAGGGAATCAGAAACTCCGGTGTGCTGAGCTTGCCGGTCTGCGTCAGGAACAGCATCTCGTCCCCGGTGACGGGTTGCGTCAGGGGTGCGCCGAGTTTTTTCCAGTCGGGAATCAGTTCGGTCAGGGCGCGCGGGTCCATGATGGCGCCGCTCAAAATATGCGCGCCGGGCTCCGAGCCTTTTTCCAGCACGACCACCGAAACGTCTGTGCCTTTTTCAAGCGCCAGCTGCTTCAGGCGAATCGCTGTCGCCAGGCCCGCGGGACCCCCGCCGACCACGACCACGTCGTATTCCATCGCTTCGCGGGGGCCGTATTGGGCCAGAATGTCTTGGGTGTTCATCGGTGACTCGCTGATAATGAATTTCAAACGTGGAAGGTTGCTGGCAATGATTTTATGCGGGAACGCAAAAAATAGAACGACCGTTCACTTTTACTTGCAACCACTCTTTACTCAAGGCGGCTTTGATGGCGTACAGCATTGATCTTTCGGGGCGCGTGGCGCTGGTGACAGGCGCATCGGGCGGGCTCGGCGCGCAGTTTGCCAAAACCTTGAGCCAGGCCGGCGCGGCCGTGGTGCTGGCCAGTCGCCGCATCGACAAACTCAAGGAAGTGCGTGCGCAAATCGAGGCCGCCGGCGGCCACGCGCATGTGGTCGAGCTTGACGTGACGGATCACGCCAGCATCAAGGCCGGTGTGGCGCATGCCGAAACCGAGGTCGGTCCCATCGATATTCTGGTCAACAACTCGGGCGTCAGCACGACGCAGCGTATTCAGGAGGTGACTGAAGCCGACTACGACTTCATCTTCAATACCAACGTCAAGGGCGCTTTTTTTGTTGCCCAGGAAGTCGGCAAGCGCATGCTCGCGCGGGCGAAGGGCGCGGCACCCGGCACCTACACGGGCGGCCGCATCATCAACATCGCCTCGATGGCGGGCCTGCGCGTGCTGCCGCAAATCGGCGTCTATTGCATGAGCAAGGCCGCCGTGGTGCAGATGACCCGCGCCATGGCGCTGGAATGGGGCAAGTTCGGCATCAACGTCAACGCCATCTGCCCAGGCTACATCGACACTGAAATCAACCACCACCACTGGGAAACCGAGCAGGGCAAAAAGCTGGTGCAGATGCTGCCGCGCAAGCGCGTCGGCAAGCCGCAGGACCTTGACGCGCTGCTGGTCATGCTGGCCAGCAGCGAGAGCCACTTTGTCAATGGCGCGGTGATCGCTGCTGATGACGGCTTTGGTGCCTGACCATCCATCATCATGAAGTTTGAAATTCCCGAGAAGAAAAAACTCATCTACGAGATGGTCATCCCGATCCGCTGGGGCGACATGGATGCCATGGGGCACCTCAACAACGGTTCGTACTTCCGCTACCTTGAAACGGCGCGCATCGACTGGATGTACGCCATCGGCTGCGTGCC
>NCGI01000239.1 GCA_002256925.1 Polaromonas sp. 28-63-22 | reverse complement strand
CGCCTCGCCCGACAGGCCGGTCTGGATCATGCTGCTGGCGCTGACCTGCGGCTTCATCCTGAGCCAGGCCTGGCGCACGGTGGCTGCGATCATGGCGGTGCCGCTGCAGGCCGAGTTTGGTTTGAGCGCGCAGCAGCTGGGCCTGTTTGCCGGCGCGTTTCACTTCGCCTTTGGCCTGATGCAACTCGTGATGGGCATCAGCATTGACCTGCAGGGCGTGCGGCGCACGGTGTTGCTGGCGTTTCCGGTCGCCATAGCGGGCTCGGTGCTGGCGGCACTGGCGCACAGCTATGGCGCACTGCTGTTTGCGCAGGTGCTGATCGGCGTCGGCTGCGCGCCCGCGTTTCTGGTCTGCACGGTGTTCATCGCGCGTCACTTCCCGGGCGCGCGCTTCGCGGCGATTTCAGGACTCACCCTGGGGCTGGGCGGCATCGGCATGCTGCTGACTGGCACGCCGCTGGCCTGGCTGATTCAGGACACCTCATGGCGCCTGGGCTTTGCCGTGCTGGGCGGTATGGCGGGCGTGGCGTGGTTGCTGATCTTCTGGCTGGTTCACGAGCCTGCAGGCACACAAGGCACAGGCCGGCGCGAATCGATTCGCGAGGCGCTGGCCAAATTTGCGGCGTTGCTGACCATGCCGCACACGCTGGGCATCGTGCTGCTGGCCTGCGTGGGTTACGCGTCCTTCATTTCGCTGCGCGGCCTGTGGCTGGGGCCGCTGCTGGCCCAGCGTGACGGGTTTTCGCTGGTGCAAAGCGGTAATGTGGCGCTGGTGATGTCGGTCACCTCGCTGTTCGGGCCACCTCTGTTTGGGCGCCTGGACCCGGGACCAAAGCACCGGCGCCGCTGGATTGTCGGCTTCACGCTGCTGGCGGCGAGCCTGTTTGCCGCCTTTGCACTGATCCACAACGCGGTGATCGACGTGGTGGGCCCGATCGTGATCGGCCTGCTGTCGGGCTATCTGGTGCTGCAATATGCCGACGTGCGCGCAGCCTACCCGGCGGCCCTGACGGGGCGCGCGATGGCCGTATTCACGATGGCGATGTTTCTGGGCGTGGCCGCGATGCAGTGGTTTACCGGCGTGGTGGCCTCCAGCGCGGCCGCGTGGGGGATTGATCCGTTCACCGCAGTCTTTGCCAGCATGGCCACGCTGCTGGTGTGCGGGGCGGCGGCGTTTGTGCTGTTGCCGGGGCCGGTGCCAAACCAGGCCGCCTGACAACGCCCGCCGGCACAATCTCTCCGGCGGGTCCGGATCGTCAGCGCGAAAGAACGCGCGTGTTCCCGGCTCTCAGTTGGCGACCGTCACCACGTTGTTGCTGAACGTGATCTGATCTGCTGCCGCAGGTGAAGCCTGAATCGGCGGCACGTTGGCGGGCGTGATCGGATTGACCGCCGTGCCCGTCAAGCCGCGCGGCACGGTGCGCACCACCTGGCTGGCGGGCAGGGCGGCACCGCTTTTCAGGTTGGCATACATCAGGTCCATGGCCTGGATGAAATAGCGGTGCAGTGGCACCAGGCGCGCGCTGTAGCCCGGAAAGCCGAGGAACGCATCGAAGTGCTGCGCGTTCGCCACCTCGATGTACGACAGCCGGCTCCTGCTGCCTTCGACGATTCTGTTCAGGCCGAAATAAGGGCGCGAGGTGAAGTTGACCGGCACCAGGGTGTCGTCACGGCCATGGACGATGATCGCCGGTTTGCCCTGCAGGTTGGCGGTACGCAGCACTTCCCTGATGCCCTGCTGCACCCGCAGCGCATTGGCACTGCTGCCGATGGCCAGCTCGCGCAGGCACAGCGCGCCTGCGACGTTGTAGTCCTGTACGCCACCGGCCGAAAACGACGTGGCATCGAGCAGTGGCCCGCCGTTGCTCAGGTTGTTGACGATGTTGATGCCGACCGTCGGCGGCACGCCGTTGCCGGTACCAAATGAAGTGGCCAGTAAAGCTGCGGACGCTGGCACCGGCGCATTCGGTGTCGGCGTTGTAGCTGCCCCGGTGGCCGCAAAACTGTAGCCACACAGGTTGTCCTGCACGCTGAAGCGACCATAGGCGTTGGCGTACGTCAGCGCCACCGGCAGGGTCGCAAACGAGTAATGCGACGCCTGCAAGTCATTGCTTTCGGTCGCCCAGCCAGCGGCGACCAAAGCCGCCATGGCGCTGGCGGCCTGGGCGGCAGTGGTTGCGCCGGTGACCAAACCATTGGCGGCCAGCGCCGTGCAGCGGTTGGTGGCAATTGCGAGCGCGGCGGGTGTACTGGTTGGGGTGGCCACGGTATTGAACATATTCGTCGCCGGCGACACGAGCGCCGCGCAGGGCTGCAGCAAATTGGCCAGCGTCGAATAGTCATACAGCGACTTGCCGGTGCCCGTGAGCGTGGTGGCGCCGCGCGTCACGCTCAGCCTTGCGTCAGGCACAAGCTGAATCTGCGGCTCGGCCACCGCCACGCCGCTGATCAGCCCCTGTGTGTCCAGCTCGGCCGCAGCCAGTGCCGCCCCGGCACCGTTCGACACGCTGGAGGCGATCACGATGGTGTTGGCGGGCGTCAGCGTCTTCAGGCGCGAGACGCCGTCCCGGGCCAGCGCGCCATACTTTTCATTCAGCACGTAATAGGCCACCTCGACCGACTGCAGCGTGTATTTGCCCCAGTCTTTCTCGGAATTTTGCTGCGAATGCGCATGCTTGACAGCAAAACGGTTTGGCCACATCGCGAGGAAACCGGTGCGCTCCAGAGCCGTCAAGGCAGCCGTGAAGATCGAGTTCTTGCCGGCTGCGGTCGCGTCGGTGCGCACACCGTTTTGCACACTGACAGTGTCGTTCTGCAAATCATGAAGCCCGTTGCCGGTACCCTTGTCGGTGTAGACCACCGCGCAGCCGTTTTTCAGGCCCCATTCACCGGACGAACCGATGGCGCCGTAGATGCCGCGCGAGCCGCTCGACGTGCCGGTGACGATGCACGGATTGGCCAGGCTGAAGGTGCCGGGCACCTGCACCATCATCGTGACGTTCTGTTTGCCGGTGCTGTCGTCGGAATACGCGATGTACTCGGAGCCGGCGATCTTGCCTTCACTGGTGGTGACGACGCCCTTGGCATCGACGTTCGGTCCATACAGCGTGCCGTAGCCGCCGGCGGCAGAGATGTCGAGAATGGCGCGGTAATTGTTGTAGATGGCGATCCGGCGCAGCTCGGTGGGCGTCGGGTTCAAAGGGTCCGCCGGTGCTGGCGCAACGCCGCCCAGACCGGTTTTACCCAGCCCGGCCGTCAGCAGATCATCAGCCGTGCCGTCGTAGCTGGCGGTCGCCACCGCGCCCAGGTAAGCGGGCTTGACGTTCTTTGCTTCTGCGGGCTCACCGCCACCGCCGCCGCAACCGCTCAACACCACCGATACCGCCATCGTGGCTGCGCCGATGGTCGTCAGCTTCAGGACCGTTTGATTGTCGAATTGCATGTCTGTCTCCTGGATTTTTTTGGTGACCCGCAGCAATCCCCCGATTGCCGGCTGAAGGCGGAACGTTCTTTGGGGAAATGCTTCCGCGCAAACAGTTTTGGGGCCGGCCGTCTG
>NCGI01000238.1 GCA_002256925.1 Polaromonas sp. 28-63-22 | reverse complement strand
AGCGACCTGACGCCCACCGGCAACGTGCATGGCATGCCGGTGGCGGCACTGTGCGGCTATGGCCCGGCCGAGCTGACCGGCATCGGCGGCGTCACGCCGGCCATCGCGCCGTCGGTGATGCGGCAGATCGGCATCCGAAGCGTGGACGCGGGCGAAAAACGCTTTGTGCAACAGGCTGGCCTGGAAGTGTTCGACATGCGCTACATCGACGAGATGGGCATGCGGCACACCATGCAAACGGCGCTGGCCGGCATCGACGACAACACCCATCTGCATGTGAGCTTCGACGTTGATTTTCTCGACGCCTCGATTGCGCCCGGCGTGGGCACGGCGCAAAAGGGCGGACCGACCTACCGCGAGGCGCAGTTGTGCATGGAGATGATTGCCGACACTGGCCGCATGGCTTCGCTCGACGTGATGGAACTCAACCCCGCGCTCGACGTGCGCAACGGCACCGCCGAAGTCGCGCTGGAACTGATCGAAAGCCTGTTCGGCAAGAGTACGCTGATGCGGCGCTAGCCCGAATATTTCACCGTAATAGGTAGGCAGCCCCGCCGTAAGGCGCGTTGTCATTGGTATCGGAGGCCAATCACAACATGGGACTGCCAATGCCAAACTGTACACAAGAAATCGCACGCCACAAGATCGAATTTGGCCGTCTTGGCAGGCGTATGGTCGAGGGCCAATTTGATGGCGGTTCCATGACCAGCGATGCTGGCGTCATGCTGCTGGGGGCCACGGATCGCAAACTGGGTTTGCTGCAAGCAGCGGCCCATTGCATCGCCGACCCGCGCAACCCGCTGCTGATCACCCACGGCGCTGCCGAGCTGCTGCGCCAGCGCGTCTATGGCCTGGCGCTGGGCTGGGAGGACCTGAACGACCACGGCGCCCTGCGCTGTGATGTGGCCATGCAGACGGCCGTTGGTGTGGATCGCGAGGTCGCCAGCGCCCCCACCCTGTGCCGGCTGGAGAAATGGGCCGATCCATCCACCGCCTGGCGTTTACACGAGGTGCTGGTCGAGCAATTCATCGCCAGCTTCAAGAGCGCCCCGGCCGAACTCGTGCTGGACTTCGATGCCACCGACAACCCACTGCATGGCCAGCAAGAGGGCCGCTTCTTTCACGGCTACTACGACAGCTACTGCTATCTTCCGCTGTACGTGTTCTGCGGCCAGCAGCTGCTGTGCGCCTACCTGCGTCCGAGCCGCATCGATGGGGCCAAGCACGCAGCGCCTATTTTGAAACTGCTGGTGAGCCGGCTGCGCCAGAAGTGGCCCCAGGTGCGCATCGTGTTTCGCGGTGACTCGGGCTTTTGCCGCCAGCGCATCATCAACTTCTGCGAGCGTGCCGGGGTGGACTACATCATTGGCCTGGCGCGCAATGCGCGGCTGCAGGCGGTCACCGAGTTCATGGAGCTGGCCATGAAGGACGCGTTCGAGCAAACCGGGCTCAAGCAGCGCGAGATCGGTGAGTTTGTCTATGCCGCGCAGAGCTGGGCGCGCGAGCGCCGGGTGATCACGCGGCTGGAGTACGGCGGGCAGGGCAACAACCCGCGCTACGTGGTGACCAACCTCACAGGCGATGCCCAGGCGCTCTACGACGGTCTGTACTGCCAGCGCGGGGAGGCCGAAAACCGGATCAAGGAAGCACAAGTAGGCTTGTTTGCCACGCGCACGAGTTGCCATCACTTCCAGGGCAACCAGCTGCGCATGCTGCTGGCCGCTTTGGGCTATGTGCTGGTTGAGCGGCTGCGGGCGCTGGCCCTTGGGGGGACAAAGCTGCAGGCGGCTCAGGTCGATACGCTGCGCTGCAAGCTGCTCAAGCTGGCCGCCGTGGTGACGCGCAACACCCGGCGCCTCCGGCTGTACCTGGCCTCCAACTGGCCCAGGGCGGATATCTTCGCGCATGCGATGCGTCAGCTGCGCTCACCGTAGTCAAACCCACAGCGCCTGGCCGGCGCGTTGACACAAAAATGGCCCGCAACCCAAGTCGGGGTGGGGGCCCCTGCGCCCGGCCTCGGGCAAAAACTTCAACCGGTGCCCGGGCGAGCCTCGTCTGCGGCTACGGGCGCGTGACTCCTCGCGGCAAATGCGGGGTTGGGCTGATTTGGGAAAGAGCGTGAAATATGCGGGCTAGTCCTGACAGAAGCATGGTCGCTATCGAATTAATAGCTGTCGGCGCAGATTTTATAAGGGCTGTGAGCGTATTTGATCAGTGACCTGTGCTGCGGGCCGTTCTCAGGCCGGCCGTGCGGGCCCCTTGCCCGCCTTGCAGCTCACTGCAGCTGGCTTTGTTCCACCGCCGCCAACCGGCGCATCAACTGCTGCACCAGGTCGTTTTGCATGTCGCGGTACAGCAGCGCTTCCTCGGCCTCTTTGGCCAGCACCTGGGTTTCGTTGAAATTGAGATCGCGCTGCAGCAGCAGTTCGGTGTCGGGAATGAGCTCCCTGCCGCCGAGGGTACGCAGTTTGAAGCGGAAACGCAGGCGCAGCTGAAGCTCGCGCACCTGACCGTTCGAATTCAGGCTGATCACGACCCGCTCGCGCCGGTCCGTCAGCACGTCGAGGATGACCTGCGCGTCGTTGATCTGCCGCACATCGGTGATCACACGCACCTTACGGGTGGCCTGCAGGGTCCGCCGCAGTTCCACGCCCAGCGGTGAGGATTCAGGCAGGCTGCTGAACAGCGTCGAAAACGCAAAATCCGGCGCCTTGCGCAGTGCAAAGCCGCAGCCACCCAGGCTGGCGAGTGTGCCGGCCGTCAGGAACATGAAAGTGCGACGCTGCATGGATGCCTTGTGGTGAAAGGGGCTCAGACGACGATATTGACCAGCCGGCCGGGCACGACGATGACTTTTTTCGGCGCGGCGCCTGCCGCCTGCCTGATGAACGCTTCCGAGGCCAGCGCAGCCGCCTCGATGGCCGCCTTGTCGGCACCCGCAGGCACCGTGACGGAACCGCGCAGCTTGCCGTTGACCTGCAGCACCAGTTCGATTTCATCCTGCTGCAGCGCGCTGTCATCCACCTGCGGCCATGGCGCGTCGAGCAGGTCGCCGTGCTGGCTGGCGTAATCCAGCTTGACCCACAGCGCGTGCGCCAGGTGCGGCGTGACCGGATACAGGCAGCGCAGCAGGATGCTGAAGCCTTCGCGCAAGGCGGCAACGGCGGACTCCGAAGCATCTGCCTTGAAGTCTTCCAGTGCGTTGAGCAGCTTCATGCTGCCCGACACGACGGTGTTGTACTGCATGCGCTGGTAGTCGTAGTCCACCTGCTTGAGGACGGTGTGAATCTCCAGCCTGAGCGCCCTGGTTTCCTTGCCCAAAGTGGCTGCAGACCAATCGATACCTGCGCCAGGCGCTCCTGAATGCATAGCGGACAGCTTGACGCCGAAGTTCCAGACCCGGCGCAGGAAGCGGTAGCTGCCTTCCACACCCGCGTCGTTCCACTCCAGCGGCGGTGAACATGGTGTAGAGCCGCGCCGTGTCCGCGCCGTATTTTTCGATGAGGTGCTGAGGATCGACGCCGTTGTTCTTGCTCTTGCTCATGGTGCCCACGCCTTCGTAGTTCACCTTCGAGCCGTCGCTGCGCAGCAGGGCGCCCGTGACCTTGCCGTGTTCGTCGTGCACGTCATCGACCTCGGCCGGCCAGAAGTATTCGACGCCGCCTTTGGCACCCTTTCGGGAATAGATATGGTTGAGCACCATGCCCTGCGTCAGCAGTTTGGTGAAGGGTTCATTGACCTTGATGAGGTTGAGGTCGCGCATGACCTTGGTCCAGAAACGCGCATACAGCAAGTGAAGAATCGCATGCTCGATGCCGCCGATGTACTGGTCCATCGGCATCCAGTAGTCGGCGCCTTCGGCCACCATGTTGTCGGCGTTGTGCGGGTCGCAGTAGCGCATGTAGTACCACGCCGAATCGACGAAGGTGTCCATCGTGTCGGTTTCGCGCCGGGC
>NCGI01000237.1 GCA_002256925.1 Polaromonas sp. 28-63-22 | reverse complement strand
CCCGAAACGTGCGGACGAAGGCTTTTTGCTGCCGATTGGCGGCTACAAGGGCTACGGCCTGTCGCTTATCGTCGGCCTGCTGGCCGGCACGCTCAACGGCGCCGCCATGGGCCGTGCGGTGCTCGACTTCAACCATGACTTCGAGACGACCACCAACACCGGACAGGCCATTGCAATGATCGACCTGGCCGCCTTCGGCGACGTGGCTGCGTTCAAGCAGCGTGTCGATACGGTGGTGCGTGACCTGCGCGCCAGCGAACGCATGCCCCACGTGGACCGCATCTGGTTGCCGGGCGAACAAAGCCACGCCAAACGCCTGGCGTATGCCCGCGACGGCATTCCGGTGGGCCCGGCGCTGCGGCGTGCGCTCGATGCGGTCGCCGCAGAAATCGGTATTGCGCCGCTGGCCTGAAAAATGACGCCCACCACCCATGAAAGAAACCCCATGAAACGCATTTTCATGAACCTGCTGGCCTCCGCGTCGATGCTGCTGCCTCTGGCCGCTGCCGCGCAAGGCGGTTACCCGAGCAAACCGATTCGCATGATTGTTCCGCTGGCGGCGGGCAGTGCGGTGGATGTTGCCGCACGCATCGTCACGCAAAAAATGTCGCAGAACCTGGGTCAGTCGGTGGTGGTTGAAAACATGCCCGGCGCCTCCGGTCTGGTCGGTGCCGACCGCGTGGCCAAGGCCGCGCCCGACGGCTACACCCTTGGCGGCTTCAATGACTCCATCATGACCATGGTGCCCGCCCTGCAGGCCAGGATGCCCTGGGACATCGTGCGCGATTTCTCCCCGGTGTCGCTGGTGGCCACGGTGGAATGGGGGCTGGTGGCCGGGCCTGCCGTGCCCTACCGCAATGCAGCTGGTTTGATCACTGCGGCCGGGGCCGCGCCCGACAAAATCGCCTACGGTTCAGGCGGTATCGGCAGCCCGCAGCACATCGCGATGGCGTTGTTTGCCTCCGAAGCCGGCATCAGCATGCACCACGTGCCGTACAAGGGCGCCACGCAGGCGGCCGTGGGCGTGGCCGGTGGTGAGGTGGCGGTGGCGTTTCAGGGACTGGCGACCGTCAATCCGCTGATCAAGGGCAACCGTCTCAAGCTGATCGCGGTGTCCACCCCGAAACGCATGCCGCAGTACCCGGACGTGCCGACGGTTTCCGAAGCCGGCCTGCCCGGTTTCGAGTTCAATTCGTGGTTTGCCGTGATGGCGCCGGCCGGCACGCCACCCGAGATCGTGGCGAAATTGAACGCCGAGATCGTCAAGGCGCTGGCAGACCCCGGTGTCCGCGAGCAATTGATCGCGCAAGGCCTGAGCCCGCGCGGCTCCAGCGCCGAAGAACTCGGTGCCGCGACCAGGGCGCAGCTTGCCAAATACGCTGCGCTGATCAAAAAAGCCGATATCAAGGCCGAGTAGTGGGCTGCGTGCCAGCAAGCCGCGGAATCTTGTTTTTTAAGAGAAATTTAAGCGAAAAAGGCCTGCAGCCCAATCAATACCTGCGCGAGCAGCTATCAAAACTATAGCGACTGAAGGACTGCAAAAAACTCATTGGGAAGGTGCTTGGCGACGTGCGCGGCCGCCGCGCCGCCAGCGCCGCCTATTTGACGAACTGGTTGAGCTGGATGATCGGCAGCAGCACCGCCAGCACGATCAGCATCACGACCAGGCCCATCGCCACGATGAGCAAGGGCTCCAGAATGGTGGCCAGCGCCATCGCCCTGCGCTGCACTTCGGTCGAAAGCTGGCGCGCCGCCCGCTGCAGCATGACGGGCAACTGGCCGGTCTGCTCGCCGAGGCGGGCGAACATGCTCACCAGACCCGGGAAACGTTTTTTCTGCGCCATCGCCGAGGCCAGTGGCGCGCCTTCGCGCACCAGCAGCAGCGCGTCCAGCGCATCGGCCCGCATGGCCCGGTTGGACAGGGTTTCCGCGGCGGCCTGCAGCGCCTTCAGGATGGGAACCCCCGCACCGGCCAGCATCGCCAGCGTGCTGGCAAAGCGCGCGGCGTTGTAGTCGCGCGCCAGGCGGCCGACCAGGGGCAGCCGCAAGGTGGTGGCATCAAATCTTTCCCGGAAGCTGTCTTGCCGCAGCGCGAGCCTGACGGCAAACGCCGCCGCCACCAGGGCGGCCAGCACGGCCCAGCCGTAGTTGCGCACAAAGCCGCTGATCGACAGCATGGCCACGGTCAGAAAGGGCAGCGCGCGCTTGGTGCCCGCAAACACATTGGCGACCTGCGGCACCACGTAGCCGACCAGGAACATCACGATGACGATGGCCACCAGCGTGACGATGGCGGGGTACAGCGCCGCGCCGACAAGTTTGGACTTCAGCGTCTGGCTTTCCTCCAGATCGTCGGCCAGGCGTTCAAGCACCAGACCGAGGTGGCCGCTTTGCTCGCCCGCGCCGATCACGGCAATGTAGATGTCCGAAAATTCATGGGGATGCTGCGACATGGCGCGGGCAAAGCTCGTGCCGCCATTGACCTCAGCGCGCAGCGCCGCGACCAGGTTGCGCTGTCTCTCGTCTTCGGCTTCATCGGAAAGCGCGGTCAGCGCACGTTCCAGTGGCAAACCGGCGGCGACCAGACCCGCGAGCTGGCGCGTCCAGATGGCCAGACGCGTGGCGTTGAAGACCCGGCCCGCGAACAGGGGTGTCTGCAGCACCGAACGCGCGCTGCCGGGTGCGGCGGCGCTGACCGGGTTGACATCCAGCGGCACCAGGGCCTGCGAACGCAGCAGGCTGCGCGCTGCCTTGGCGGTGTCGGCCTCGATGACGCCCCGACGGACCTTGCCATCGTGTTGCATGGCTTCAAAGGAATAGGCGGGCATGGTTCGGGATCAGCGCAAAAGGTGACAGGGTGATGCCGTGGCAGCGCGTGGGGGTGCTCAGTCAGGCGTGACGCGAAGCAATTCTTCGGGCGACGTGATGCCGGCGTCCACCAGCCGCTGGCCGTCCTCGCGCATCAGCGTCATGCCGCTTTGCAGGGCGGCGGCACGGATGTCCGCTTCCGACGCGCGGTTGTGAATCTGCGCCCGCACGGCGTCGTTGGTGACGAGCAATTCGAACACGCCGGTGCGGCCCGCGTAACCCGTGTGGCCGCAGTGTTCGCAGCCCACCGGCAAGCCCAGGCCCGCCGATTGACCCCTGCAGTACGTGCAGCGTTTGCGCACCAGCCGCTGCGCCAGCACGCCGAGCAGCGACGAGCTGAGCAAAAAAGGCTCGACACCAATGTCGGTCAGGCGCGTCACGGCGCTCGACGCATCGTTGGTGTGCAGCGTGGCCAGCACCAGATGGCCGGTGAGCGAAGCCTGAATGGCGATTTGCGCGGTTTCGAAGTCGCGGATTTCACCGATCATGATGACGTCCGGGTCCTGCCGCAAGATGGCGCGCAGGGCCTTGGCGAAGTCCAGGTCAATCTTGGCATTGACCTGTGTCTGCCCGATGCCCGGCAGTTCATACTCGATCGGGTCTTCCACCGTCATGATGTTGCTGGCGCCGGCGTCCAGCCGCTGCAGCGCCGCGTACAGCGTGGTGGTCTTGCCCGAACCGGTCGGCCCGGTCACCAG
>NCGI01000236.1 GCA_002256925.1 Polaromonas sp. 28-63-22 | reverse complement strand
CAATGTTTTCACCGCCCACCGCCGAACTGACGACCGATTGCACGTCGGCAATATTGAGGCCGAAACTCGCTGCCGCGTCGCGGCGGATGTTGATGTCGATATAGCGCCCGCCCGTCAGACGCTCGGCCAGCGCACTTGAAACACCGGCAACATCCTTCAACGCCCGCTCAATCTCGCCCGTCAAACGATCAATGGTCGCCAGGTCGGTCCCAGCCACCTTGACACCCACCGGGCTTTTGATGCCGGTGGCCAGCATGTCAATACGGTTACGAATTGGCGGCACCCAGATGTTCGACAGACCTGGCACCTTCACGATCCGGTCAAGTTCCTCGACCAGTTTGTCCTGCGTCATGCCGTCGCGCCACTGATCGCGCGGCTTGAACTGGATCGTGGTCTCGAACATCTCCATCGGTGCCGGGTCGGTGGCCGTCTCCGCACGGCCAGCCTTGCCGTAAACACTGGCAACCTCCGGCACGGTTTTGATCAGCCGGTCCGTCTGCTGCAACAGTTCGCTGGCCTTGCCGGCTGAAAGGCCCGGCAGCGCCGAAGGCATGTACAGCAGATCGCCTTCATCAAGACGCGGCATGAATTCGCCGCCGATATGCTGCAGCGGCCAGAGACTGACGACCAGCACAATGGCAGAGGCCAGCAGGGTGAGCTTGGGTGCGCGCAGCACCATTTCCAGCAGTGGTCGGTAGACCGCGATAAGAAAAAGGTTTAGCGGATTGCTCTTTTCATCCGGGATGCGGCCACGGATCAGGTAACCCATCAAAACAGGAATCAGCGTGACCGACAGCCCTGCGGCTGCAGCCATGGCATAGGTTTTCGTGAATGCCAGCGGCGCAAAGAGGCGCCCCTCCTGCGCTTCCAGCGTGAATACAGGAACGAATGACAAGGTAATGATCAGCAGCGAAAAAAACAGGGCTGGCCCCACCTCCGCCGCCGCCTCGCCGACCACACGCCAGCGCGCCTCGCCCTGCAAGGTGTGACCGGGATGGTCATGTCCCCATTGCTCCAGGTGCTTGTGCGCGTTTTCGATCATCACCACGGCCGCATCAACCATGGCGCCAATGGCAATCGCGATGCCGCCCAGCGACATGATGTTGGCATTCACGCCCTGATAGCGCATCACGATGAAAGCCGCAAGGATGCCGAGCGGCAGCGAGATGATGGCAACCAGTGCCGAACGCAGATGAAACAGAAAAACGAAACACACCACCGCGACGACGAGAAACTCTTCCAGCAGCTTGTGCGTAAGGTTGTCCACTGCGCGCTTGATCAGATTGGAGCGATCGTAGACCGGCACGATCTCGACCCCCTTCGGCAGACTGGATTGCAACGAGGCAATCTTGTCTTTGACCGCTGCAATGGTTTCCAGGGCATTTTTCCCGGAACGCATGACGATCACACCGCCAGTAGCTTCGCCTTCACCGTCGAACTCGCCGATGCCCCGGCGCATTTCGGGGCCGATCTGGATGCGCGCCACGTCACCCAGGCGCACCGAGACGCCTCCCTGCGTGGTCAGCAACGGCACCGCGCGGAAGTCTTCCAGTGACTGCAAATAGCCCGAGGCCCGGACCATGTACTCGGCCTCCCCCAGTTCAAGCACCGACCCCCCGGCCTCCTGATTCGCTTTCTGGATCGCTTCGACCACCCTGGCAAGCGGAATGGCATAGGCGGCGAGTTTGTTGGGGTCGAGCACGATCTGGTATTGCCGCACCATGCCGCCAATGGAAGCAACCTCGGCAACGTCCGGCACCGTTTTCAGTTCGTACTTGAGAAACCAGTCCTGCAGCGCACGCAACTGCCCCGCGTCCATCGTGCCACTGCGGTCAATCAACGCGTACTGGTAAATCCAGCCCACCCCGGTGGCGTCCGGGCCGAGCGCGGTCTTGGCCTGTGACGGAAGGCGCGACTGCACCTGGTTGAGGTACTCCAGCACCCGCGAACGGGCCCAATACGGGTCGATGCCGTCGTCAAACAGCACATAGACGAAGGAGTCGCCAAAAAAGGAATAGCCGCGCACCGTCTTCGCACCGGGCACTGACAACATGGTGGTGGTCAGCGGATAGGTGACCTGGTTTTCCACGATGCGGGGTGCCTGGCCGGGGTAGCTCGTCCGGATGATGACCTGCACATCCGACAGATCGGGCAGCGCATCCAGCGGCGTTCTGAGCACCGAATAGACGCCCCAGGCGCTGATCATGAGGCTGGCCAGCAGCACCAGGAAACGGTTGGCGATGGACCAGTGAATGAGACGGGCGATCACTTCGCGGCCCCCGAGGCTGCTGGCGCGGGGCCGGCTGCGGCTACCAGCGGAGCGACGCGCGTCAGCTGCGGCAGACCATCCGCCCCCATGTAGAACTCAAAACTCACCCGGTCACCGGCCTGGAGGTTGCGCGGCAGTGCCCGTGCGGGCGGCAGCTTGAAGTCCATCGTCATGGCGCCCCAGCGCAGCGCGGGAATCGGCTGGTGGGACAGGGTCAAAGCCTCCTTGCCGATGGCGTCAATCCTGGCCTGACCTTCATACCTCGGTTCTGCACTTGCAGAAGGCGACACGCCCGGCACGGCATTGAGCCTGGCCTCGACTCCTTTGAGGCTGGCTTCAGAATCGATCAGGAACTGCGACGACACCACCACGCGCTGGCCCGCCTCCAGCCCGCGCCGGATGACTGTCTGGCCGCCGCTTTCCACGCCCGCTTCGACATCGACCGGCCGGAAGCGTCCGTTGTCCTCGGCCAGCATCACCACCGTACGCCTGCCGGTCTGGATCACCGCTTCGCTGGGTACCAGCAAGGTTTTCCCGGCCTGCCCGTCCGCAAACCGCATCGACACGAACATGCCGGGCACCAGCCGGGCACCGGTGTTGGCCAGTTCCACCCGCGCCTGGAGCGTACGGGTGGCTACGTTGACCTGGGGCAACAAGGCCTGCACCTTGCCCGTGAACGTGGTGTCCGGCACGGCTGGGCTACGCACTTGCACGATGGCGCCTGGTCGCAGGAACGCCGACTGGCTTTCGGGCACCTCGGCATTGGCCCAAACGGTTGACAGCCCATTGATGCGAAACAGGGTGGCACCCGCCGTCACCGTCATGCCTTCACGCGCCAGGAGTTCGACCACCACACCACCGAGCGGCGCGGTGACCGTGAAGCGCGCCTGAGACTTGCCGCTGGCTTCCACCTGGCGAATCTGCGCGTCACTCATGCCTGCCAGGCGCATGCGTTGGCGAGCGCCGTCCCCCAGCGACGCCAACTGACTGCCCTGCATGCGCTTAATCGCCAGAAACTCTTCCTGCACGGCAACCCACTCGGGAACGTACAGATCGGCCAGCGGCTGCCCCCGCGTCACGCGGTCCAGCGTGGCGCGTACATAAAGGCGCTCGACAAAACCGGTGGCACGCGCCTGCACGACTGCCTGGTCACGCTCGTTGAAGGCGATGCTGCCCACAGCGGTCACCTCCGGCGTGATAACCCCTTCGGTGACCACGGCAGTACGTACCCCCAGGTTTTGCTGAACGCGCGGGCTGACGGTGATTGTTCCCTGGTCTGCGTCGCTGGAGGCGTACACCGGCACCAGCATCATGTCCATGAACGGGGACTTGGC
>NCGI01000235.1 GCA_002256925.1 Polaromonas sp. 28-63-22 | reverse complement strand
GAATGCACGATGCCGGTGCCGTCGTCGGCGGTGGCGTAGTCGGCCAGGAAGACCGGGCTCAGGCGGCGGTAGCCGTGTAGGCCGTTGTCATCTTTGACGTCGTAAAACGGATGCATGAAATTGAGCAGCGCCAGATTCTTGCCTAGCGTGGTGGCCAGCACCGTGCCGGTCAGCTGATAACGTTCCAGGCACTTTTCCACCAGCGTTTCAGCCAGCATCAAAATGCCGCGTTCGGTTTCGACCAGCGCGTAAGTCAGCTCGGGGTTCAGGTTCAACGCCTGGTTCGCCGGAATCGTCCACGCCGTGGTGGTCCAGATGACCGCGAAGGCGTCTTTGGCCAGGCTCTTCAGGCCAAACGCGGCGGCGAGTTTCTCCGGTTCAGCAGACTTGAACCCGACATCCAGCGTCTGCGATTTTTTGTCGGCGTATTCGATTTCGAACTCGGCCAGCGACGAGCCGCAGTCAAAGCACCAGTACACCGGCTTCAGGCCCCGGTACACAAAGCCACGTTCCATGATGCGTTTGAGCGCGCGGATTTCATTGGCTTCATTGCCGAAATCCATCGTGCGGTAGGGGTTGTCCCACTCGCCGAGCACGCCCAGGCGCTTGAAGTCATCGAGTTGCCCGGCGATCTGTTCGGTGGCAAACGCACGGCACTTGGCCTGGAACTCTGCGCGGGCATCCAGGGGCGACGGGCCGCTCCCTAGCCCCTGGGCGGCCCCCTCGGGGGGCAGCGAACCACGCGCAGCGGGGAGCGTGGGGGCCAGTTTTCGGCCATGCAATTTCTCGATGGCGTTTTCGATCGGCAGGCCGTGGCAGTCCCAGCCCGGCACATAAATCGCGTCCAGGCCCTTGAGCTGGCGCGCCTTGACGATCATGTCCTTGAGGATCTTGTTGACGGCGTGGCCAATGTGGATCTTGCCGTTGGCGTACGGCGGGCCGTCGTGCAGCACGAACTTGACGGCGCCATGGCGGGCATCGCGCAGCTTTTTGTAAATGCCTTTGTCGTCCCATGCCTTGACCCAGCCGGCCTCGCGTTTGGGCAGATCGCCGCGCATCGGGAAGGGCGTGTCGGGCAGGTTCAGGGTGCTGCGGTAGTCGGTTTTTTCGGTGTTGGTGTCAGACATAAGCGGCATGGGGAAGGCTTCGACAGGCTCAGCCCGAACGGAAATGTTGGGGTGCAGGAAGATTGACGGGTCGCTCACCCTGAGCTTGTCGAAGGGCAACGACCCGGTGGCGAGATCGTCTAAATTCGGTCGCGCGTGGTCTGGCGGGTGTTTTGGCAGGCGGTATTGGGGTGCATGGAGGCAAAAAAAGTCCGGGCGTCGCCGCAGTCTTTGGCAATGCCTGCTTTCAGGCTGTCCAGACCGTCGTACTTCAGCTCGTCATGCAGTTTGTGCAGCAGTTCCACGCGCACGATTTTACCGTAGCCCCCGTCGGTGCCCAGGCTGGCCGGCCAGTCCAGGCAATAGGTTTCAAGCAGCACGCGGCCACCGTTCACGTCGGCAGGGTCGAGCGAAGGCCGAATCCCGAGGTTGGCCACACCCCGCAAAGGCGTTGCGGACAGGCCATGCACATGCACCGCAAAAATCCCGCTGGCGGCGGGGTTCCAGTGCGAAAAGCGCAGGTTGAGCGTGCGAAAACCCAGGTCGCGCCCCAGTTTGCGGCCGTGCACCACGTGGCCCGACATGCTGTAGGGACGCCCCAGCAGACTGGTCACGCCCTCCATGTCGCCGGCAGCCATGGCCCGCCGGACGGCTGAGCTTGAAACCCGGGCGCCATGCACTTCATAGCTGTTCATGCGGGCCACGTCGAAGCCCAGACGGCCGCCGGCGTTGTCAAGCATGGTGTAGTCGCCCCGGCGTTTCGCGCCGAAACAAAAATCGTCCCCCACCAGCACATACTTCACGCCCAGGCCCCGCACCAGCACCTCGGTGATGAAGTCTTCCGCCGCTTGCGAGGCCAGCGGGCTGTTGAAAGGCAGGACCACGCACTGGTCAATGCCGCAGCGGGCCAGTTCGGTCAGCTTGTCGCGCAGCGTGGCGATGCGCGCGGGCGCCAGCAGCGGTTTACCGGCAAGCGCCGCAAAATAGTCGCGTGGATGCGGCTCGAAAGTCATCACGCAGCTCGGTATGCCACGGTGCTGGGCCTCGTTTTTCAGCAGGGCCAGCATGGCCTGGTGGCCGCGGTGCACCCCGTCGAAATTACCGATCGTCAGCGCACAGGCAGGCGCACGCCCGGGGTGTTGGTAGCCGCGAAAGATCTGCATGGCCTGAATTATCGTTTTTATAGCGCGCTGTCCCGGGCGGGTCTGGCCTGAAGGGGCTTGAACCCGCAGAAGGAGCTGTTTGTCATGATTTCGCGGTATATTGGCATATCGGTAGCGCGATCCATTGTTTTCATGCGTCATTCACTCTGGTGGAGGTTCGTTTTGAAGGTCTTGAAGCTGTCAGCCCAAGGTTTGCCACAGTCGTGGATCAGCCTCGAAGAAGCCGTGTTGCATTACGCGGCCGACGAGGTTCGCTGGGAGATGGGCGCGCGCGTAGCCACCTTCCATGGCGGTCACAACGCCATCACGGGCCACCAGTCGATCATCGCCGTCAACAGCATCATCGGCACCAAGGGCGTGCCCAACATCAACCCCTTCGACCTGAAGCCGGGCCTGACCAATACCAAGCTCTTCGCGCGTGACCGCAATGTGTGCGCCTACTGCGGCGACGATTTTCATGAAGAAGACCTGACGCGCGAACACATCATTCCGTTTGCGCAAAAGGGTATCGACACGTGGATGAATGTGGTCACGGCCTGCCGCGCCTGCAACCACCGCAAGAGCAGCCGCACGCCGGAGCAGGCGCACATGCCGCTGCTGTACACGCCCTATGTGCCCAGTCTGTGGGAAGACTTCATCCTGCGCAACCGCCGCATCCTGGCCGACCAGATGGAGTTTTTGATGGCGCACATTCCGAAAACGTCACGCTTGCACGCGTAAGAATGCGTAGTCGGGGTCATTCACCGCAGAGGCGCAGAGAACGCAGAGAAAGAAAAGTCAGAGAATAAAAGGCAGATATTTTCTGATGGGCGGCGATGCTCATTCAACGCTCGTCAAAATCGATTGCTCTGCGCACCTCTGCGCCTCTGCGGTAAAGGTATCCGCCCCCGCACTTCAAGAGACGCTAAGCAAACACCCCAGCGGTATCCTGCATCTGCTTTGACACTTCACCCAGGTGATGCAGGGTGTCGCCGAAGGTCATCTCCAGCTGCGTCAGCTTGCGGAAGTAGTGGCTGACGATGTATTGCTGATGAGCACGCCAAACTGCTTGCGCGTGTTCATGTAGTCGACCGTGATCGCCATGGTTTTGTCCATCACGCCGACGGCTTCTGCGCAGGCGGCGGCAATGCCGATATCGATGGCGTGCGTCAACGCGGTCAGGCCGTCTTTTGTCACCAGCGTTGCCGGCGCGTTGTTGCACAGAAGATCTGCCGCGCGCGAGCCGTCCTGGGTGCGGTAGCCGCGCGTGCTGACGCCGGCCGCTGATCGCTCGACCAGAAACAGCGCCATGCTTCCATCGGCCATCGCCGGCACCAGAAAAGCGTCGGCGTGGTCGCCGGCAGGCACTATGTTTTTAATAGCTGTCAGCGCATAGCCTGATTGGGCTTGTGTCGCTTTTGCTTCACATTTTTCAAAATGGTAACGGCCGGCGCGTTCCTGCTGCGCCAGCACCACCAGGCTTTCGCCCGACGCGATTTTCGGTAGCCACGCGGTCTTGACGGCGTCCGGCGCGTAGCCCGTCAGCACGGCACCAGCGATCAGGGTTTGGGTGAACGGCTCGGCCACGATGCCGCGGCCAAGTTCTTCCATCACGACCATGCCTTCGACCGGGCCCATGCCCATGCCACCGTGTTCTTCGGGAATGCACTTCGTTGCTGCCGCCATAAATCGTGGTCTTGCGCATGTTGAAGTAGGTCGAAGCCAGCGGCGCATTGCCGGGTACCCCGCCTGGAAAGTCGCCTTGCCAGCCGGCCTCCATGGCCTCTTCGATAAATGGCAGGCTGTAGGGGCCTGCCGCCAGCATCATGAGTTCGCTGTAGCGCTGCTGGATTTCGCTGCCGCGAATTTTCAGCAGACCGGCGATGTCGAGTGAATTTTTGCCCGACTTTTCCGCCGACAGCACGCGCAGCACCAGCATTTCCAGCGCCACCACATCGACTTCCAGCCTGGCGATTTCGTCGCGGAAACGAAGATCGTCCCAGACGCCTTCGGTCTTCGCGATGCGTTTGAGGCGCTCCAGTTCGCGCTTGGCGCGGTTCACGTCGGCGATGTTGGTGCGCTCGTGGCTGAGCAGATGCTTGGCGTAAGTCCAGCCCTTGTTTTCCTCGCCAATGAGGTTGTTGGCGGGCACCTCGACGTTGTCAAACCAGACTTCGTTGACTTCAGCCTCGCCGTCGAGCAGCACGATGGGCCGCACGCTGACGCCCTTGGACTTCATGTCGATCAGCAAAAATGAAATACCGGTTTGTGGTTTGCCTTCCGTGCTGGTGCGCACCAGGCAAAAAATCCATTCGCCGTACTGACCCAGCGTGGTCCAGGTCTTCTGGCCGTTGACGATGAACTTGTCGCCGACACGTTCGGCGCGGCACTTGAGCGATGCCAGGTCCGAGCCCGCGCCCGGTTCGCTGTAGCCCTGGCTCCACCACACCTCGCCGCTGGCAATGCCGGGCAGAAAACGCTGTTGCTGTTCGGCGTTGCCGAAAGCCATAATGACGGGGGCCACCATGACCGGGCCGAAGGGCACCACGCGGGGCGCACCGGCCAGCGCGCACTCTTCCTCGAACAGATGCTTTTGCACCGCGTTCCAGCCGGGGCCGCCGAATTCCTTGGGCCAGCCGTGGCCCAGCCAGCCTTTCTTGCCCAGAATTTTGGCCCAGCGCTGCATGTCGTCACGCGACAGGCGCAGGGCGTTGTGGACCTTGTGCGCAATATCGGCCGGCAGACTGGCCTTGACCCAGGCGCGAATATTTTCGCGGAACGTCTGCTCTTCGGGGGTGAATGTCAAATCCATGGGTGTTGTCTCCAGTCTGCGGCCAGCCATCGGTGCTTGTGATGGACCAAGGTTTGTAGCACGAGCGACTTGAATTTTATGTCTCAGGTGAGACTTCTGCACGCGGCCGTCCAGCCATCTTCGCGCCTGCGCACAGCCACCTTCTAAACTAGCGGCATGGCCAGACAACAACAAAATATCGTCATCCTCATCTCCGGGGTGGGCTCCAACATGGCTGCGATTGCCCAGACAGCCGCCCGGCAAGCGTGGTTCGACAGGCTCGGTGTGTGCGTGGCCGCAGTCATCAGCAACAAGCCCGATGCCCCGGGCCTGAAGACGGCGCGTGCGCTGGGCATCGACACCCACATCGTGGCCCATGCCGGGTTTGATTCGCGTGAACACTTTGAAGCGGCCCTGGTGGCCAGTATTGATAGTTACGCACCGGCGCTGGTGGTGCTGGCCGGTTTCATGCGCATCCTCACGCCCGCGTTCGTGCAGCACTACGCCGGGCGCCTCATCAACATTCACCCGTCCCTGCTGCCCGCTTTCCCGGGGCTGCACACGCACCAGCGCGCCATTGACACCGGCTGCCGCTTTGCGGGCGCGACGGTGCACCAGGTGACCGCTGAGGTTGATCACGGCCCCATCCTTGCGCAGGCGGTGGTGCCGGTGCTGCCCGGCGACACGGCGGCCGCGCTGGCGGCGCGCGTGGGCACCCAGGAGCATGTGATTTATCCGCAGGCGGTGCGTGCATTTTTTGAACGTGCCGCCTGACG
>NCGI01000020.1 GCA_002256925.1 Polaromonas sp. 28-63-22 | reverse complement strand
CGCTTTCCCGAGCCGCCCTACTACCGGCGTGAACTGACGATTTTGATGCGCGACCTGTCATCGCAGCAGGTCGTGTTTGAAGCCCGCGCCCTGCATGACGGCGTGTGGAGCGACACGCTGGCCGTGCTGCCGGCGATGCTCGATGCCGCACTGCGCGGCTTCCCCGAACCCCCGCCCGGCACGCGGCGGATTGATGTGGAGATACCGAGGTGATGTCGCCCCCACGTTCGCGCACTTCGTGTCGCTCTCTGCCCCCCGAGGGGGCCGCTGCGCCTGCGGCCCGGCAAAGCCGGTTCCGCGGCCCCTGCTTGCGTGGAGAACCCCCACGTTCGCGCACTGCACGCACCCTACCTCCGTGCACTGCACGCACCCTACCTCCGTTCGTCCTGATCCTTCGACAAGCTCAGGACGGGGTACGCAAAGCGTATCGAAGGATGCCCCCCGAGGGGGCTGGCCTTGCTTGGGGCGGCCCGGCGCTGCGGCCGTGGCCCCCACGTTCGCGCACCGTGCCCACCTCCCCTCCGTTCGTCCTGATCCTTCGACAAGCTCAGGACGGGGTACGCAAAGCGTATCGAAGGATGCCCCACGGCGAGACGGCGTGGAATGTGGACACGCGCATCCAGGGGCACCTGGACATTCCGCTCAGCGACACCGGCCGGCAGCAGGCGGCGCTGCTGGGGCGGGCGCTGGCGGACGAGCCGATTGCGGCCATTTATGCCAGCGACCTGTCCCGCGCCTGGGAAACTGCGGCGTTTGTCGGGCGCGCCCTTGACGTGGCGGTGACCCAGGAAACCGGCCTGCGGGAGCGCTGCTTCGGCGAGTTTGAAGGCAAGACCTTCGCTGAAATCGAAGCGCTGCTGCCGGAGCAGGCGCAGCGCTGGCGCACGCGCGACCCGCTGTTTGCGCCGGCGGGCGGCGAATCCCTGCTGGCCCTGCGCGAACGCGTGGTGGCGGTCGCCGAGCGGCTGGCGGCCGATCATCCGGGCGAGCTGATTGCGATGGTGGGCCACGGCGGCGTGATGGATGTGCTTTACCGGGCCGCCACGCGCGTGGACATCCAGGCGCCACGCACCTGGGCGCTGGGCAACGCGGCCATCAACCGCCTGCTCTGGACGCCCGAAGGCTTCACGCTGGTCGGCTGGGCTGATACCCTGCACCTGGACGACACCGCGCTCGACGACAACCGATTTGCAAACCCTGCCGGGCCAAGCCCGGCCTCCCACGCATGAGCAACCTGCCCAGCCGATGGTCTTCAATGATCGGCAAACCCGTAGCGGATATCGACACCCCTGCATTGGTGATCGACCTCGACGCCATGAAACGCAACCTGGTGCGCATGAGCGAATTCGCCAAGAAGCACGGCATTCGCTGGCGCCCCCACGCCAAGATGCACAAGTGCGCGACGCTGGCGAAAATCCAGGCCAAGGCAGGTGCCGTAGGCATTTGCGTCCAGAAAACGTCCGAAGCCGAAGCCATGGTCGCCGCCGGTGTGGTCGATGTGTACATCAGCAACGAAGTGATTGCCCCGGCCAAGCTGGCGCGCGTGGCGGCACTGGCCAAGACGGCAGCGGCGCAGGGCGGCCAGCTTGCCATCGCGGTGGACAGTGGCGAAGGCGTGATCCGGCTCGCCAAGGCGATGACCGAGGCGCGCAAGGGCAGCGGTGTGGGCACCGTGATCGACGTGTTCGTCGAGATCGACGTTGGCCACGGGCGCTGCGGTGTCGAGCCCGGTTCGGCCGCGCTCAACCTGGTGCTTGAAATCCGCAAACATCCGGCGCTCAACTTTGCCGGCCTGCAGGCCTATAACGGCATGGCGCAGCATGTGCGCAGCGCCGCCGACCGGCGCGACGCCATCACCAAAGCCGTCGAGGCGGTGCTGATGACGCGCCATCTCATCGAGGGCCAGGGCATTCCCGTCGGCCTGGTGACGGGCGCCGGCACCGGCAGCATGCTGCTGGAAGCGGCCAGCGGCGTGTATGGCGAGCTGCAGGCGGGCTCGTTCCTGTTCATGGACGCCGACTACGCCAAAAACGAGCGCGACGCCGCCCAGCCGCAGTTCGAGCACGCGCTGTTCGTCAAGGCGCAGGTCATGAGCACGCACCCGGGCCATGTGGTCTGCGATGCCGGCCACAAGAGCCATGCCATCGACTCAGGCCTGCCGCTGGTGCATGCGCTGGAGGGCGAAGGCCCGCTCGATTATTTCAATGGCGGCGACGAGCACGGCATCTTGCGCCCGGCCGCCGGCAGCACCTACCTGCCCGCGCTGGGGCGCACGGCGTGGCTGATTCCCGGCCACTGCGACCCGACGGTGAACCTGCATGACGTGATGATCGGCGTCGGCGGCGGCCTGCGCAAGGGCGTGGTGCAACGCATTTTCAAGGTCGATGCGCGCGGCGCGATGACCTGAACGGGGGACATTCCCGGCCGCTTGCGCGCGGCCACGCGTGAATGACTCGCTATTATTTTCATAGCTGCTCGCGCACATTCCACCTGGGCTGCAGGCCCTTTCTTCTTAAATTAATCGAGCGGCAGGCGCAACAGGCTCATCGCGGGCGATGCTTCCGTCGATCAATTCGACCAGCCGGTCGCATCGCGCGGCCAGTCGCGGGTCATGCGTCACCACGACAAACGAGGTGCCGCGTTCGGCGTGCATGCGCCGCAGCAGCGCGAACACCTCGTCGGACGAGGCGGTGTCCAGGTTGCCGGTGGGCTCATCGGCCAGCACCAGCGCGGGGCCCATCACCAGCGCCCGCGCAATCGCCACGCGCTGCTGCATGCCGCCCGAGAGTTCGGCCGGCCGTTTGTGCATGGCCGGGGCCAGACCGACGGCGTCCAGCAGCTCGCGCGCGTGCGCCAGTTGCGGCGCGCTGACGCGGCCCTCGCTCATCAGCGCTGGCAGGGTGACGTTCTCCAGCGCGGTGAAGGCCGGCAGCAGATGGTGGAACTGAAACACAAAGCCCAGCGTGCTGCGCCGGCGCAGGGTCAGGCCGGCGTCATCCAGCGACCCGACCTCTTCGCCCTGCAGGCGGTAGCTGCCGGACGTCATGCGTTCGAGCAGCCCGACGATGTTCAGCAGCGTGCTTTTGCCCGACCCGGAAGGCCCGATCAGGGCCAGGAATTCCCCGCGCCCGACCCGCAGCGACAGGCCGTGCAGCACCTCGGCCTGGCTGGGCAGGCCCATGTTGTAGGACTTGCAGACGCCGGCAAGCTCGATCAATGCGTCGGACGGTGCGGGCTGGCTCACCACTAGATCCTGATGGCCTGCGCCGGGTCCAGCCTGGCGGCGCGGCGTGCCGGTGCAATCGCGGCCAGCACGCCGCACACGGTGGCAATCAGCGCCACCTGCACGGCCGTGGACGCCTGCAGCGCGATGTTGAAAAGCGGCTGCCCGTCCGAGCCGCGCACAAACGTCGTGAAAAGCCAGATCATCCCCAGCGCCAGCACCAGGCCGAGCAATGAACCGATTGCGCCCACCACCGCGCCCTGCAGCAGAAAAATGCGCAACACCTGCCCGCGCGTGGCACCCATCGCCCGGAGAATGCCGATCTCGCGCCGCTTTTGCACCACCGACACCACCAGCACGCTGGCAATGCCCAGCACCACCACGACCAGCACCACACCGCGTATCAGCGCCGTGCTGATCGACTGCGCGTTGAGCGCCGTGACCAGCGCGGCATTGCTTTCCTGCCAGCTTTCGATCTTGTAGGGGAACTGGCGCCGCAGATCCTGCGCCAGCGTCTGCGCCGCCCAGACGTCGTTCACCGTCAGGTCCAGGCTGGTGGCCCCGCCGGGCAGACCCAGCAGGTTCTGCGCCGCACGCAGCGGCATGATGACGGTGCGGCGATTCAGGTCTCGCACGCCCAGATCCACCAGCGCCGTGACGCGGGCCGAGTCGCTGACCGCGCCGGTTTGCAGCGTCAGCCGGTCGCCGACGCGCACACCCAGGTCGGCGGCCAGTTCGCGGCCCAGGATTGCATCGCCGGGTGACAGGCGGGCGGTACCGCTGATGACTTTGCTGCGCAGCCCCACGACGCGGTCGTAACGGTCCAGGTCCACGCCGGTCAGCGCGACCGCCTGCGTCGCCTCGCCGCGCAGGGCCAGGCCGCCGCCCGCCATGGTGGGCGACACCCCCGCGATGGCCCCCATGCCTTCGAGCACCGGGACCAGCGCCTGCCAGTTGGCCACCGAGCGCAGGCGCTGGGCCCTGGGCTGGGTTTCGGTCAGCAGGGCGCTGCCCGGCTCGGGTGCGCGCGCCGGCGTGACGAGGTCGTCGGGGGCACGCAGCGTGATGTGAGCCTGTGCGCCCAGCGTCTTGTTCAGCGTGTTGCTCTGCAGGCCGTTGATCAGGGCTGAAATGTAGGCAATCACCGCGACACCCGCGGCCACGCCGACGATGATGAGCAGGGTCTGCATGCGCCCCTCGCGCAGGAAACGCAGCGCCACACGCCGTTCAAAGCCAAGCCAATAGGGCATGATGGCCGGGCCTTCAGCGCCCCATGGCGTTGGTCAGCGCCGAGCCCGCGTCCTGGGACCCGGCGCTGTTCTGTACGGCACTGGCCTGCGCGGGCGTCACGGCCTGCGTCCGTATGCGCTCGCCAGCCTTCACGGCGCCGCCGAGCAGCACCTGATCGCCCTCGGCCACCCCCTCCAGCACTTCGACGGCGTTCAGGCTGCGCAGCCCCAGCCGAACGGTACGTGCCTGCGCGCGGCCG
Source organism: Polaromonas sp. 28-63-22 (assembly GCA_002256925.1). GTDB lineage: Bacteria > Pseudomonadota > Gammaproteobacteria > Burkholderiales > Burkholderiaceae_C > Polaromonas. Next base: position 14,995 of record NCGI01000020.1, on the reverse strand, counting down.
GCGTCGGCCACCAGCACCGTGGCTGATTCGCCGGCCGCTTGCGTGCGCAGTGCGCGCAGCGGCAGCACCAGCGCACGCGCGCGCCGGCCGGTTTCCACCTCGACGGACAGTGTCATGTCTTCACGCAAGAAGGCCGGGGGCTGTTGCTCCAGCGCGAACTTGACCTCAATCGCGCCGCGCTGCGCATCCACCGTCGGCGCGATCGACAGCACCCGTGCGGCAAAGCGCTCGCCGGGGAAGGCATCAGCCACCACCGTCGCCGTCTGCCCGACCCGCAACTGGTCAAGGAAGCGTTCATCGACCTGCGCGACCAGCTGCGTCGGCCCGCTGAGCGCCAGGCTCATCAAGGCCTTGCCGGGCTGGACAATCTGCCCCGGCTCAACCTGGCGGGTCAGCACCCGTGCGTCGGCAGGTGCAAGCACCGCCGCTTGCGCCAGCCGCGCCTGCGCCGCCACCGTGGCGGCCTGTCCGGCAGCCAGTTGCGCCTGGGCTTGTGTCACATCGGTGCCGCCATCACCCACGGCCCGGGTCTGGGCCTGGGCACCGCTTTGCTGGGCCCTGGCGACATCGACGGCGCGCCGGGCGTCGTCCAGCCGCGACCTGCTGAAAAAACCCTGCGCCACGAGCGGCTGCACCCGGTTCAGCTCCGCCGTGGCCGCCACCAGCGTGGCGTTGGCCTGCGCCAGCGTGGCCTGCGCGCCGCTGCGGCCGGTGCTGCGCAGTCCGCTCAGCCGCGCCTGCGCCTGCCGTTCGCTGGCCACGGCCTGCGTCAGCGCGGCCTGCAGCTCGGCCGACTCGAGCTGCACCAGCACATCGCCCTTGCGCACCTGGGCGCCTTCGCGCACCAGCACCTGCGCGACCCGGCCGGTGATGGTCGCGCCCGCATCGACACGCGACAAGGTCGTGACGCGGGCTGAAAACTGCAGCGTGCGCACCAGTGGCGCATAACGCAGCGGCAGGGCATCGACCCGTGGGCCGCGCAAGGCCAGCCACGCGATGACCGCCGTAACCAGCAGCGCCACCACCGCGACAAGCCACAGCCAGCGCCGCTGACGCGGCGGCGTCATGGGGCTGCGCGCAGGGGTGTCAGACACCTGGTTCAAACAGGCCGGCGTCGGAGTTCGGCGGCGTGACGCCGAGATGCCGGTACGCCGCCAGGGTGGCGATACGGCCACGCGGCGTTCGCTGCAAAAAGCCCTGCTGGATCAGGTAAGGCTCGATCACGTCTTCAATCGTGTCGCGCTCTTCCCCGATGCTGGCCGCGATGTTATCGAGCCCGACCGGCCCGCCGTCGAAGCGGTGAATCACGGCTTCGAGCAGCTTGCGGTCCATGATGTCGAAGCCTTGCGGATCGACGTCCAGCATGGCGAGGGCCTTGTTGGCAATGTCCAGCGTGATCTGCCCCGCACCCTTGACGTCGGCAAAATCGCGCACGCGGCGCAGCAGCCGGTTGGCGATACGCGGCGTGCCGCGCGAACGCCGGGCGATCTCGAAGCCGCCATCGGTATCGGTCGGCACGTTGAGCAGTTTGGCGCTGCGGGTGACGATGCGCGCGAGTTCCTGCGGCGTATAAAACTCCAGCCGCGCGACGATGCCAAAGCGGTCGCGCAGCGGGTTGGTGAGCATGCCGGCGCGCGTGGTGGCGCCGACCAGCGTGAAGGGCTGCAAATCAAGCTTGATGCTGCGCGCCGCCGGGCCTTCGCCAATCATGATGTCGATCTGGTAGTCCTCCAGCGCGGGGTACAGAATTTCCTCGACCACCGGGCTCAGGCGGTGAATTTCGTCAATGAAAAGAACGTCGTTCTTCTCCAGGTTGGTCAGCAGCGCCGCCAGGTCTTTCGGCTTTTCCAGCACCGGGCCGGACGTCTGCCGCAGATTGACACCCAGCTCGTGCGCAATGATGTGCGACAGCGTGGTCTTGCCCAGCCCCGGCGGGCCGAACAGCAGCACATGGTCCAGCGCCTCGTTGCGCATCCTGGCCGCGCCGATGAAAATTTCGAGCTGCTCGCGCACCTTGGCCTGGCCGACATATTCATCAAACAGCTTGGGCCGCAAGGCGCGCTCGATCGCTTCTTCCTGCGGCGACGCCGGCGCGGCCGAGATGACGCGCTTGGAGGGCGGCAGGTCAGCCATCGAGAAATCGTCGGTCTGGATCGTCATGGCTATTAATTTTGTATCAGGCTCGCAATGCCATCGATCAGCTTTTTGAAACTGGGCGATTTCGGCTGCTCCAAGTCCAAGTGCGGAGCAATTTTTTGCGCCCACTGAAATTTTGTCGGACCAGCTATCATTTTTCGATCAACGCCGAGAGCCTCGGCCAGCTTCTCCCACGCACCGACAACAGCATCAGGCTGGACGTGTTTCAGACCACTCGTCTTCACGCCACCAGGATATGCGCGCCGGAGAGCGTTGATATCGGCTATGAACCAACTTTCGGTTTCTTCAATCGCTAGTCGAAACATAACTCTCGGTTTGACGGGCAAAGCCAGCAGCATGCTGTTGAGTTGCGCCAGCAACTCTTTACAGTCCTGTGTGTCAGTGTCGATAACAACCAATACGGCGGAGTGCGGCTCAAGCGACTTTCCATAACCACGCAACTTGGCGGGCAATTGATCGAGCAGACCCTGATGCTTAGGGTCTGGCCTTTTCAACGGATTGCCGGGAAGTTGTCCCTTCCCCTTATGCGCATGCATCCGAAAGTGCTCGCCTTCGACCAATTTGAACTTGCGCTCTAACACTTCTTTGACGGTAGGCAAATCCGATGCACCTTCAACCAACACTTCGATCCAGATCATGGGTTGCCAATGCCAAGGTGGTTGCTGTACCACTGGCTACCCATCAGAATTCCTTCGTCAAATAGCGCCTGCACCCCTGGCAAATCAGCTGAGCGGGTCAAGCCAGAGTAGCCATCGGCTCCTTTGCTCAGAACCCACACTTCAGCAGGGGTCAGCGCATCGACGAAGTTCGGAGAATGCGTCGTCACCAGCACTTGCGGACCACGATCCTGGAGCGCGAATGCCTGAAGTTCTGTTGCCAACAGCGACAGCAATTGATGGTGCAAACCATTCTCAGGCTCCTCAATGCCGATGAAGGGGGCCGGATCGGGATCTTCCATCAAGAGCATGTAGGCCAACAATTTGAGCGACCCATCAGACATATCCTGCTGATAAAACGGTTTGTCGTACCCGGTGGCGTGAAACTCAAGCAACAAACGGCCGTCCGGTGCCTTGACTGACCCAATCGCTTGGAGCCCAGGAACCTTGGTGGCTATCCAGTCGAGTGCCTTCTTAAACTTTGCAGGTTGCTGTCGCTCGATGAATTGCAGGTACTTGGCAAGATTGTCGCCACGCCTGTTGAGATGTGGCTCCGCGCCCGCCATCGGTTGCGCCCGCGCCAACTCGGGAACGAAATAAGAAAGGTACCAACCACTCAGAAACGACCTGAATTGGCTGATGCGGGGGTGATCAACCAGCGTGCCGAGGGTCGAGATACCCAACACCTGACGATCACTCATGGCGACCGTTGATCGCTCCCTGCCTTCCACGCCATTGACCTCTTCCCCAGACCATGCGAAGCCGGAGCCGTGCGTCAATTCCAGAAAGGAATATGGTTGACCATTGGGTTTCCCGAGACGCCTTTGACGCAGTCTTTCGTACACAACAGTCGCACGCCCCTTTGTATCGAGGTCTATATGCAGGCTATAGCTGATAGGGCGCTGTTTTTCAGCTTGTCGATAACGAATTTCAAATTGGATGGGGCCGCTCGCCCCCAGCGTGCGCAGTCGTTCAAAGCCTCCTCGATGCGGACGGTCGCAGGCCGCCTCAACTCCATCGTTCAAGCAATCGCCGATAAAACCAAACACATCCAGCAACGTTGACTTGCCAACCCCGTTCGCACCGATGACAGCCATCAAGCGAGGCAACGCGTCGGGCTCTTGATTCTCGAACGTCTTGCCGAATGTAACGTCCTTCAAACTTCGATAATTCTGGATTCGAATGCCTTCAAGAATTGCCATTTCCTCACCTCATTTAGTTATTTCGCGAGCGCCTTCAACGCCAATTTAATACCGTCACTCACGCCCACATCCTTCGGCAGCGCTTTGAGCGCCAGCGCCGCATCGCGGTCGCTGTAGCCCAGCGCGACCAGCGCCTGCAGAATGTCGGACTGCGCATCGTTGGCGATGTTGACATGCACGCCGATGTCGGCGCCGAGCTTGCCTTTGAGTTCGAGCAACAGACGCTCGGCGGTTTTCTTGCCGATGCCGGGCACCTTGATGATGCGGCCGGCTTCCTGCTGTGTCACGGCCTGCGCGAGTTCCTCGACGCTCAGGCCGCTGAGCACGCTGAGCGCGGTGCGCGGGCCGACGCCCGAAATTTTGATCAGCTGGCGAAAAGCGGCGCGTTCGCTGGCCTGGGCGAAGCCGTAGAGAATCTGCGCGTCCTCGCGCACCACGAAATGGGTCAGCAAACTGACTTTTTCACCCAGCCCGGGCAGGTTGTAAAAGGTGCTCATGGGCACCAGCACTTCGTAGCCGACGCCGCCGCAATCGACCAGGATTTCGGGCGGGTTTTTCTCGGCCAGCAGGCCAGTCAGTCTTCCAATCATTGGCAAATCTTAGCAGTCGCACCCTGGGCAAAAATTAGGCGGACAATTGCGTTCCAGCCAACGTCTTTCCCCAGGAAAATCGCTACCTTGATTCTTCGCCACACCTTCACCCCGCCGAACAACACCCGCATGAGCCATTTGTGCGGGCCGATGGACGCACACCTGCGCACCATCGAGGAAGCGCTGGAAGTGACGATCGCGCACCGCTTCGAGCAGTTCAAGATCGACGGCACCAAGGTTCGGGCCACGCAGGCGCTGGAGGTGCTTCAGGCGCTGTATGAAATCGCCCAGCGGCCGATCCTAGAGGAAACCGTGCAGCTGATGCTGGCCGGCGACACCAGTCTGGGCATCCTGCCCGATGGCTCGGCGGGCCTGTCCACGCGGCGCGCCGACCTGCGCGCCCGCACGGTGAACCAGGGCACCTACCTCGAAAACATTGCGACGCACGACATCACTTTCGGCATCGGCCCGGCGGGCACCGGCAAGACCTACCTGGCGGTGGCCTGCGCGGTCGATGCGCTGGAGCGCAGCGCGGTGCAGCGCATCGTGCTGACGCGCCCGGCGGTCGAAGCCGGCGAGCGGCTGGGTTTTCTGCCGGGCGACATGAACCAGAAGGTGGACCCGTATCTGCGCCCGCTGTATGACGCGCTGTACGAGCTGATGGGTTTCGAGCGCGTGCAAAAGGCCTTCGAACGCCAGCAGATCGAGATCGCGCCGCTGGCCTTCATGCGCGGACGCACGCTCAACCATGCCTTCGTGATTCTGGACGAGGCGCAAAACACCACACCCGAGCAGATGAAGATGTTTTTGACGCGCATCGGCTTTGGCGCCAAGGCGGTCGTGACGGGCGACGTGAGCCAGGTCGATTTGCCGCGCACGCAGCTCAGCGGCCTGGTCGATGCCGAGCGTGTGCTCAAGCGCGTGGCCGGCATTGCCATCACGCGCCTGACCAGCGCCGATGTGGTGCGGCATCCGCTGGTGGCCCGCATCGTCGATGCCTACGACAAGCCGCACAAGGCGCTTGCCGGCCCCGGCGCGGTCATCGACGACGCTACTGAATCAGTAGCTGCTCGCGCACGCAGTACAAGGGCTAGAAGCCGAAATGGCTCGTAAAAAGATGCCTGCGCTGCAGTTGTCGCTGCAGTTTGGTGATGTGAAGGACGCCGCCCGCCACCGCGCCGCCTTGCCGCGCCACAGCGTGGCCCGCTGGATTCGCCACGCGCTGCAAAGCGACGCGGAAATCACGGTGCGCATCGTTGATCTTGAGGAGGGCCAGGCGCTGAACCGCGACTACCGCCAGAAAGACTACGCCACCAACGTGCTGACCTTCGACTACACCCAGGCGCCCCTGGTCACGGCCGACCTGGTGCTGTGCGCGCCGGTGGTGGTGAAGGAAGCCAAAGAAAACAGGAAGACCCTGCAGGCGCACTACGCGCATCTGCTGGTGCACGGCACGCTGCATGCGCAGGGTTACGACCATGAAACCGGCGACGCCGATGCCGAGGCGATGGAAGCGCTCGAAATCGGGGTGCTGGCCGGCCTGGGCTTTGCCAATCCCTACCGCTGATCGGGGCTGGTAACCAGGTCTTTTTGAGGCTTTTCTTAAGAGAAAAGTGCCTGCAGCCCAGGTAATACCTGCGCGAGCAGCTATAAAAACAATAGCGAGTCAGGGTTCTGGAAAATCTGGCGCCATGCGCAGCGCAATCGTCACCGGGCCGTCATTGACCAGATGCACCTGCATGTCGGCGGCGAACTGCCCGGTCTGCACGAGCGGGTGCGATGCCCGGGCTCGCGCTACAAAATAGTCATAGAGCCGGCGGCCTTCGTCGGGTGCGGCAGCGCCGGTGAAGCTGGGCCGGTTGCCGCCCGACACATCGGCGGCCAGCGTGAACTGGCTGACCACCAGCAAGCCGCCCTGCGCGCCCCGACCATCGAGATCCTGCACGCTGCGGTTCATCTTCCCGGCATCGTCCGAAAAAATGCGCAGCTTCAGGATTTTGGCCAGCAGCCGGTCGGCCTGCAGCTCGCGGTCGCCACGCTCGGCGCACATCAGCACCAGCAGACCGCGATCGATCTGGCCGACCGTCTGGCCGGCGACCACCACACGCGCCTCGGCCACGCGCTGCAACAAGGCCTGCATGGGGCGACGCTACGCCGTCAGCACGGGATACACACAGACTGACAAGGACAGGTGGGTCATAAAAATCCTGACAACGCAAAGACTAAAGGAAAAGGGGCGAACCCAGACGCCGGGAACCGGTCACGCGCGGCGCCCGGATGTCAAAGCGGATCACACGCATCGTCCAGATGCGCCTCGACATCGCTGGGCAGCAGCTGGATGGTTGCACGCAGGCCGGGCACCGCGCTCATCAGGGCCTGCTCGACGCTGGTACGCACGGCCGCCGCGCGCCCCAGCGACCAGGCAGGCGGCATGTGCATGTGCAGATCGACGAAACGACGCTGGCCCGAGCGGCGCGTGCTGAGGTGGTCGAAACGGATGGTCGGATGCTGGAATTCTTCCAGCGTCTTGTGGATCGCCGCCAGCACGTCGGGCTCCACCGCCTCGTCCATCAGCCCTTGCGATGAGCGCCAGACCAGGTGCACGCCTTCCCACAAGATGTTGAGCGCCACACCGATCGCCACGGCCGCATCGAGCCAGAGCCAGCCCGTCAGCGCAACCCCGCCGATCCCGACCACCACCCCCACCGAGGTCCATACATCAGTGACCAGATGCTTGGCATCGGCCTGCAGCGCAATCGACCGGTGTTCTCTGGCTGAACGGAACATCACCCAGGCCAGCACGCCGTTGAAGGCCGAACTGACCACCGACAGCACCAGCCCCCAGCCGAGCTGCTGGACCGGCCTGGGTTCCATGAGCCGGTGCGCCGCCGCCCAGATGATGGCGACCGCCGCGCCGATGATCAGCGCGCCTTCAAAACCCGACGAAAAATACTCGGCCTTGTGGTGACCGTACGGGTGGTCCTCGTCGGCCGGGCGCTGCGCGATGGTGACCATGGCCAGGCCGAACATGGCACTGGCCAGGTTGACGAACGATTCCATCGCGTCCGACAGCAGGCCCACCGAGTCGGTGATGTACCAGGCACCGGTTTTAAGGACGATGGTGATCACCGCGACCGCCACCGACGCTTTCAGGAGGCGCTGGGGGGTGAGGGACTTCAGGGTGGGGAGGCTCATCGGTGCATTGTCTGTGAGGCTGGGCCCGGCCGGCGTCAGCGGGCAGGCCGCCTTGCCGGAGCGCCGTTGTTCAGGACAAATGGACTTTCGCAAACTTGCGCTTGCCCACCTGCACCACATACGTCCCCGCCGCCAGCTTCAGGGCCTTGTCGCTGACAACGCTGGAATCGACGCGCACGCCGCCGCCCTCGATCAGCCGCGTGGCGTCGCCACCTGAAGAAGCCAGGCCAGCAGCCTTCAGCAAGGCCCCGATACCCAGGGGCGCGCCCGTCAGCGTGACTTCGGCAATATCGTCGGGCACGCCGCCCTTGCTGCGGTTGATGAAGTCCTGCTCGGCGGCATCGGCAGCAGCCGGTGAATGAAAGCGCGCGGTGATTTCTTTGGCCAGCGCGACTTTGGCATCCTTGGGGTTGCGGCCGCCCGCGACCTCGGCCTTCAGCGCGGCAATGGCGGTTTCGCTTTGGAACGACAGCAGGGTGTACCACTTCCACATCAGCACATCGGAAATGCTCAACACCTTGGCAAACATGCTGTTGGCGTCTTCGCTGATGCCGATGTAGTTGTTTTTGGACTTGGACATCTTGTCGATGCCATCCAGCCCTTCAAGCAGCGGCATGGTCAAAATGCACTGCGGCTCCTGGCCGTATTCGACCTGCAGGTGGCGGCCCATCAGCAAATTGAACTTCTGGTCGGTGCCGCCCAGTTCCAGGTCGCTGCGCAAGGCCACCGAGTCGTAGCCCTGCATCAGCGGGTACAAAAACTCGTGCACGCTGATCGGCTGCCCCGCCTTGAAACGGTCGTGAAAATCATTGCGCTCCATCATCCGGGCCACGGTGTAGCGCGAGGCCAGCTCAATCATGCCGCGCGCGCCCAGCGGGTCGCTCCACTCGCTGTTGTACCGGATCTCGGTTCGGGCCGGGTCGAGCACCAGGCTGGCCTGCTTGTAGTAAGTCTGGGCGTTGGCCTCGATCTGTTCGCGGTTCAGGGCCGGCCGAGTGCTGTTGCGGCCGGACGGGTCGCCGATCATGGTGGTGAAGTCGCCAATCAGGAAAATGACGCTATGGCCCAAATCCTGTAACTGCCGCATTTTGTTCAGAACCACGGTGTGTCCGACATGAATGTCAGGTGCTGTAGGGTCCAGGCCCAGTTTGATACGAAGTGGAACGCCGGTGGCCTCGGCCTTGGCCAGTTTTTGAATCCATTCGTTTTCAGGAATCAGTTCTTCGCAGCCGCGCAGCGTCACCGCAAGCGCTTTTCTTACACCATCGGTGATCGGATATTTTGTTACAAGTTCTTGATTCATAAGGTTTTTTACCAAGTCGGTGTTTTTATCCGACAGCTATAATTCGTGCTTTCCTGCATGCGCCTGGCGATTTTAGTTGGCCCGCAACTTGCTCGTGCAGTCCATAGCGTATGGAAACCCGATGACGCTTGACCCTCGCCCCACCGGCCGGCCAATCCATCGAACCTTATATCGTAATCAGATGATCTGACCCCACGGTTGATCGCCTGGTACCACCTGAATGGGAATTTGTTTTGCGCCTGCCCGCCCCCTCCCAGATCATCGACTCGCTGGCCGAGAGTCTTCGCCACCACCCCAAACGCGTCACGGCCAGCCTGGCGGTCTTGCTCCTGGGCACCGGCGTCACCGCCTTCGGCGTGGCTCCGCTGGCACCCGACGCCGCTGACCTGCCGGTTCGCCAGCTGGTCGAGTCCGTCGAGGCACTGCCGACCCAGGGACAGACCGATTCACTGTCCGATTTTCGCTTCAGCCTTTTTCGTACCGAAACCACGCGCAGCACCGACACCGCCGACGCGCTGCTCAAGCGCCTGAATATCAGCGACCCTGCCGCCGCAGCCTTTTTACGCAGCGACGCCAACGCACGCCTGATTCTTGCCGGACGCCCCGGCAAAACCGTGACCGCCGAGGCCAGTGACAGCCAGCAACTTCTGAAACTCAGCATGCGCTGGCCCACCGACGATGCAGCGGTTTTCAAGCGCCTGACCATCGAACGCCAGGGTTCGGGCTTTACCGCCCGCGTGGACGACGCGCCCTACAACCGCTCGGCCCATCTGGCCAGCGGCACCATCCAGTCGTCGCTGTTTGCCGCCACCGACGAGGCCAGGATTCCCGATGCGGTGGCCGTGCAGCTGACCGAAATTTTCGCAAGCGATATCGATTTTCGCCAGAGCCTGCGCAAGGGCGACCGCTTCAATGTGGTGTATGAAACGCTGGAAGCCGACGGCGAAGCGCTGCGCACAGGGCGCGTGCTGTCGGCCGAATTCGTCAACGCCGGCAAGACCTACCAGGCCATGTGGTTCCAGCCACCGGGCAAGGATGCCTCGGGCGCCCCGAACAAGGGCGGCTACTACACGCTGGACGGTCAGAGCCTGCGCCGCGCCTACCTGGGCTCACCCCTGCAGTTCTCACGCATCAGCAGCGGGTTTTCGATGCGCTTTCATCCGATTTTGCAGAAGTGGCGCGCCCACCTCGGCACTGATTTCGCAGCACCCACCGGAACGCCAGCACACGCTGTCGGCGACGGCGTTGTGACCTTTGCCGGCGTGCAAAACGGTTACGGCAACGTGGTGTTCATCAAGCACCGCAACGCCGATGAAACGGTGTATGCCCACCTCAGCAAAATCCTGGTCCGCCAGGGTCAACGCGTGAGCCAGAACGACACCATCGGGCTGGTCGGCTCGACCGGCTGGGCTACCGGCCCGCATCTGCACCTGGAGTTTCGCGTCAACGGCAAGCAGCAGGACCCGATGACTATGGCACGCCAGAGCGAAACCATGCCGGTCCCAGCGGCCGCGCAGGCGTACTTCCGCCAGCTGGCTTCCGGCGTCAAAAACCAGCTGCTGGCCGCCGCAACCATTACGCAGACCCGGGCGCAGTAGATCGCCCCCACGCTCGCGCACTGCGTGTCGCTCCCTGCCCCCCGAGGGGGCTGGCCTTGCTTGGGGCGGCCCGGCGCTGCGGCCAATGCCCCCACGGTCGCGCACTGCGTGTCGCTCCCTCACCCCCGAGGGGGCCGCTGCGCCTGCGGCCCGGCCCTTCGACAAGCTCAGGACAGGCCAAGGCCGGTTCCGCGGCCCCTGCTTGCGTGAAGACCCTCAACGCTCGTTCGCTTCGCGGAACGTTCCTCCGTTCGCCCTGATCCTTCGACAAGCTCAGGACGGGGTACGCAAAGCGTATCGAAGGGTGCCCCCCGAGTGGTCGGCCGCATGATCACCCGCATCGGACCACCGATCTTTCTGAACCCATCGAAGGATGTCGCCCTGCCCGCCATGCGGCAAAATCAAGGTATGCGTGACTACTACATAGGCCTGATGTCAGGCACCTCGCTCGATGGCGCTGACGGCGTTCTGGTCGATTTTTCGGGCGACACCATGCAGGTGCTGGGAGCTGCCTCCGAGCCCTTCACGCAGGACTTCCGAGCCGGCTTGCTGGCGCTCAACACGGCCGGCCACGATGAACTGCATCGTGCCGCGCAGGCGGGCAATGCGCTGGCGGGCGTTTACGCGCGGGTGGTTGGCCGGCTACTGGAGGACGCTGCGGCGCAAGGCCTCACCGCCGGGCAGATAAGGGCCATCGGGGCGCACGGACAGACGGTTCGTCACCAGCCCCAGCGCATCAGCCCGCAAGCCGACGGTGCGGGCTACACGATTCAGCTCAACAACCCGGCCCTGCTGGCCGAACTGACCGGCCTCGATGTGGTGGCCGACTTCCGCAGCCGCGACGTCGCTGCGGGCGGCCAGGGCGCGCCGCTGGTGCCCGCCTTCCACCAGAGCGTCTTTGGCAGCGCCGATGCGATGGTGAGCGTGCTCAATCTTGGCGGCATCGCCAACCTCAGCGTGTTGCCGGCTGGCGGCCAGGGGGAGGTGCTTGGCTTTGACTGCGGCCCCGGCAACGCGCTGATGGACGCCTGGTGCCACCAGCACACGGGCCAGGCCTTCGACGCCGGGGGCCGATGGGCCGCCAGCGGAAAACTGCTGCCCGTGCTCCTTGCCAGCCTGCTGGACGAACCCTACTTGTCCGCACCACCGCCCAAAAGCACGGGCCGCGACCTGTTCAGCGTGCAATGGCTGGCCGCCAGGCTCGCCCCGTTTGCCGGGGAGCGCCCCGAAGACATCCAGTACACATTGACCGAATTGACCGCCAGGGCATGTATATCCTGCGTGAGCAGCTACGGAAAAGATAGCAAGGAACTTCTGGTTTGCGGTGGCGGTGCGTTTAACCTGCACCTGATGCAGCGCCTTCAGGCGGGCCTGCCCTCGATGCGTGTCAGTTCGTCGCAAGCCCATGGCCTGCCGCCGCTGCAGGTCGAGGCGGCAGCCTTCGCCTGGCTGGCCCGCCAGACCATCAACCGCAAGCCGGGCAACCTAGCCACAGTGACGGGCGCGGCCGGTGCGCGTATTTTGGGAGCGGTTTATCCGGCCTGACGGGCCTGCATCAGTGCCGTGACCGACGCGCTGTGCACGCGGGACCAGGCGCCACCCGCAGGCGCACGACGCCCACAAAAAAGCCGCCTGAAAAGGCGGCTTTTTGCCAGGGTAACGACGATCAGGCGGTGAAGCTCGACCCGCAGCCGCAGGTGCTGGTGGCGTTCGGGTTTTTGATGACGAACTGCGCGCCTTCCAGATCATCCTTGTAGTCGATCTCGGCGCCCACCAGGTACTGGTAGCTCATGGCGTCGATCAGCAGGGACACGCCGTTTTTGGTCATCGTGGTGTCGTCTTCGTTGGTGATTTCATCAAAGGTGAAACCGTACTGGAAGCCCGAGCAACCGCCACCCTGGACAAATACGCGCAGCTTCAGGTCCGGATTACCTTCCTCGGCAATCAGGTCAGCCACCTTCGCGGCAGCGCTGTCGGTAAAGACAAAGGGCGCGGGCATTTCGGTAGGGATAATTTCAGCAACGGCACTCATGAGAACTCCAAGGTTCGACCAACAAGCCTTAATGGTACAGCAGAACGATCAACCATAGCCGCTGTGCGTATTAGCGTGCTTGCCAGTCGGCCGTGCCTGTGCATAGCTCGCGTTGTAAGCACACACTATCTTTGGAAAAGCCTCAAAACCTGGAACTGCCAGCGGCCAGCTTCAAAACGGGCTTTTCTTCCAGTTCCTGGTGGGCAGTCGGGCGCAACTGCCCGAAAATCGCCGCACCCTGGTGCATTTCGAGGGCCTTGTACGAGACATCGCCATCAATTTTGGCTTTGGGCTGAAGCTCCAGCAGCTCGGTCGCATGAACCGGCCCGATCACGCGGCCATTGATGATCACGTGGTCGGCATGGATTGAGCCGGTGATAGTTGCGGATTCGCTGATCACCAGAATACTGGCCGAGCCTTCCTCAGCCCGGATATTGCCGGTCACAGCGCCATCAACGCGCAAACCATCGCTGAATTTGAGATTGCCTTCAATCAGGGTGCCCTGGGCGATCAGGCTTTTGATGGGCGGTTGTTTCTTTTTGCCAAACATGTGCGGCTCCTTGGAAGGTGTTCCAGACCAAATCTACAGCTTGAAAGTCTGCACCGACCGGACGGCCGTGCCTTCGATCACTTTGGCGGTGACGGTTTTTACCACGGTCAGCGCCGGCAAGTCCAGCATGCCTTCGATGCGGCGAAACTGCTTGAATTGCAGCAATTGCGCGCCGCCAGGCAGGCTCATGACCCACGGTTTGCCAGCCTGCGTGCCACTCACCGTGAGCTCCAGCTTGCCGTTGAAGGTCGTCGCGCCCTTGACCGGCTGGATCACCAGAACCTGCCATTTCAGTTGCGTTTCTGACACAACTTCGGCCTGAAGGCTGCGAATCGACGCGCTTTCGGTCGTGCTGGCAGGCAGCAGTTTCTGAAAAAAACCGAGATCGTCGCGCAGGCTGCGGTTGTCCGATTCCAGTTGTTTGATCTGGCTGGCCATCTTCTCCTGCACCGCTTTTTCTGCGGTCAGCAGGCTGCCCGACGTATTGGCAACCGACTGAGCCTTCTCGCGGTCTGCATGCAGGCTTGCGACCTCTTCCCGCAAACTGACCAGTTCTTCATGCGCCTTGCCGTCAAGCCCGGCAATGCCCTTGCCGAACTCAAAGGCCCACAGCGCGATGGCCGCCGAAAAACCCAGCACGATGGCGAAGGCGATCCAGCGCAATGGCCACGGCAAGGCACTGCGCACAGACATGCGCGGCGAACTGATGGTCAGACGGCGACGGAAAAGACGAAGTTTCAAAAGCAGGGCCGGAAAACTGGTGGTCGGTATGGCGGTGCTGGACCGGGATCGAACCGGGTATTTTGCGCCGTAAGGCAAACCCAGCGGGATATCAACGTGTAAACCAAACGTGGATGTTGCGTGCATACACCTCGATCAGCAATCGACATGCCATCCCCCGTAACCATCACCATACGGTTGTAAGTCTTTGCGTGCGCGGGTAGCTGATCCGCAAAAGAGCCTTCGACAATAAACAAAGCCGCTGAGGCGACCCAGCGGCTTTGAAGGGCGCGCAATCCGCAGATCGGCGCTCGGGAGCGTGAGAATTAACGCTTGCTGAACTGCTTGCGGCGGCGAGCTGAACGGAAGCCGACCTTTTTACGCTCGACTTCACGGGCGTCACGTGTAACAAAACCGGCCTGGCTCAACGCTGGTTTCAGCGTTTCGTCATAGTCGATCAGTGCGCGGGTGATGCCGTGGCGCACCGCGCCGGCCTGGCCCGACTCACCGCCGCCGTGGACGTTGACCATAATGTCAAACGTCTCGACGTGGTTCGTCAGAAACAGCGGCTGGCGGCAGATCATGATGGAAGTCTGACGGCCAAAGAACACCTGGATGTCCTTGTCGTTGACCGTGATCTTGCCGGTGCCTTTTTTCAGAAACACGCGGGCGACGCTTGATTTGCGGCGGCCGGTGCCATTGTTCCAGTCACCAATCATTTGGCAGCCTCCCGTTGGGCGTTTGCAGAAATGCCTGCGATTTCCAGCACTTTGGGCTGCTGGGCCGTGTGTGGGTGCTCAGCGCCGCCATACACCTTCAGTTTTTTGATCATCGCGTAGCCGAGCGGGCCTTTGGGCAGCATGCCCTTGACGGCTTTTTCCAAAGCGCGGCCGGGGTGCTTGGCTTGCATGTCACGGAAGTTGGTGGCCGTGATGCCGCCAGGGTAGCCGGAATGACGGTAGTAAATCTTGTCGGTCGATTTGGCACCGGTC
>NCGI01000019.1 GCA_002256925.1 Polaromonas sp. 28-63-22 | reverse complement strand
ACGAGGTAGTCGGCCATGCTGCCGTTTTTCATCAGGCCCGCGTCGTCGTACAAACATTCTTCAAACAACGCGCCACCAATGCCTTGCACGATGGCGCCGCGAATCTGCTCATCGACCAGCATCGGGTTGATGACGCGGCCGCAGTCTTCGACGGCCCAGTGTTTGAGCAGCTTGACGAAGCCGGTTTCGGTATCGACCTCGACATAGGACGCCTGCACGCCGTTGGTGAAGATGAAAGGGTAATCGCGCTGGGCGTAGTGGCGCGTCACCATCAGCTCGGGCGTGAAGCCTGCGGGCAGGGTGTCGGGGCGGTAGTAGGCAATGCGGCCCAGCTCATGCAGGGGCAGCAGGGCTTCGCCGGTGAGGGCATCCGTGACCACGCCGTCAAGCAGCGCCAGCGTGTGCACCTCGCGCTTCAGGATGGCTTCGGCAACTTTCAGAATGTTCGCGCGCAAGGCCAGGCCGGCCTGCAACACTGCCTCGCCACCAATGCCCGCGCCGCGTGACGCCCATGTGCCGCCGCCATAGGGCACGGTTTCGGTATCACCGGTGACCAGCCGGACCTGGCTCATCGGCACGCCCACGGCATCGGCTGCGATCTGGGCAAAGATGGCCTCGCTGCCCTGGCCCTGCTCGCCGACGCTGACCATCACGGCGATGCCGCCACCGGGCTCCAGTCGGGCCGTGGCGCCGTCCTGGGCTGAAATGCGGGCGCCGCCCACACCGTAAAAAGCAGCGCCGGGGTTGGTCAGTTCGATCAGCGTGGCGAAGCCAATACCGCGGTAAATGCCCTGGGCGCGCAAGGCCCGCTGCTCGGCCAGCAGGGCCGGGTAGTCCATCAGGGTTTCGATCTTGCGCAGGCAGGCTTCGTGCGACAGCACCTCGAGCTTGATGCCCGACGCGCCAGTGGCGGGGTAGGCATCATCGGGGATGACGTTGCGCTTGCGCAGTTCCAGCGGGTCCATGCCGATTTTGGCGGCGGCCAGGTCCACCAGACCTTCGGTGACGGCGCAGGCGATGGGATGGCCCACTCCCCGGTACTGGCAGGTGGGCGTCTTGTTGAGAAAAACCACGTTGAGTCTGGCGCGGTAGGCTTTGTGCTTGTAGGGGCCGCCGGTCAGGTTGACGACCTGGTTGCCTTCGATGCCGCTGGTGCGCGGGAACATCGAAAAAGGTCCGATGCCCGTGACGTCGTCGATCTCGAAGGCGAGTATTTCGCCGTCCTTGTTGGCGGCAATGCGGCCCTTGATGCGGTGCTCGCGGGCATGGATGTCGCTGACAAACGATTCGAGCCGGTCGGCCACGAACTTGACCGGGCGCCTGAGCAGCACAGCCGTGGCCACGGTGGCGAAGTCATCCGGGTAGGCATGCACCTTGATGCCGAACGAGCCGCCCACGTCCTTGCAGATCACCCGTACCCGGCTTTCCGGCACATCAAACTGGCGCGCGTACAGGTCTTGCATCATGTGCGGTGCCTGCTGCGAGTGATAGACCGTGAGCTGGCCGCTGGCCGGGTTGTAGTCGGCAATCTGGCAGCGCGGCTCCAGCGTCACTCCGGTGTGCCGGCCAAAGTCGAAAGTGGCTTCGGCCACCACGTCGGCGCGCGCAAAGGCTTCGTCCACGCCGCCGGTGTCGAGGCTGCGGGTGAAGCACAGGTTGTCGCCCAGCTCGGGGTGAATCACGGGTGTGGACGGGTCCAGCGCGGTGTTCATGTCGAGCGCGGCGGGTAGCGCTTCCCACTCGACCTGCACGTACTGAAGTGCGTCTTCGGCCTCGGCACGGGTTTTGGCGACGACCGCCACGACGGGCTCGCCCTGCCAGCAGGCGCGGTCTATGGCCATGGGGTATTGCGGCGCTGATCGAAGGCCGGCCAGATGGGTGAGGGTGGCGACCCAGGGTTTGCAGACGGCCGCCAGGTCGGCGCCGTCAAAGACCGCCAGCACGCCGGGCATCATGCGGGCAAAGTCGCGTTCAATGCGGATGATGCGGGCATGGGCCACCGGCGAGCGCCAGAACACGACATGCCCCATGCGCGGCAATTCCATGTCGTCCACGTACTGGCCGCGCCCTTCGGTCAGCCGTTCGATGTTGGGGCGCGGGATGGCCTGGCCGATGTGGCGAGCATCCTGCAAAGGCGTGGCCAGCGGTGCCACGGTGGGGACGTGCGGCGCCTCGGCGGTGACCGGCGCATCGGCCCTTCCGTTGGGATCGAGTCGATCCAGCAACGCCAGCGACGCTTGCAGATGGCGGTTTTCGGGCGCGTTCATGGGGCGACTCCTTCAACGAACGCACCCTTGCGTTGGGCCAGCACATCGCAGATGGCATCGACGATGGCCTGGTAACCGGTGCAGCGGCAGTAGTTGCCCGATATCCATTCGCGCACCTGTTCTCGGTTGGCGTCGGGTTGCGTTTCGATCAACTCGTGCGCCGCCATCAGCATGCCCGAGGTGCAAAAACCGCATTGCAGCGCGTTGTGCCGGACAAAGGCCTGTTGCAGTTCGCGGATGGCACCGCTGTCGCTCAGACCTTCGATGGTGGTGACGGCGCGGCCATCGGCCTGAACCGCCAGCACCAGGCAGCCACGGACAACCTGGCCATCGAGCTGGACCGTGCAGGCGCCACAGACACCATGCTCGCACCCCAGATGCGAGCCCTTGAGCCCCAGCCCTTCGCGCAAAAAGTCCACGATGTGCGTGCGCGGCTGCACGTAGTGCTGGCTGGTGTGGCCGTTGACCGTGATACTGACCGCGCGAGCGCTGGTCGCCAGATCATCAGGGTGCTGTTCCTGCTGGGTCATGGTCTTCCTTGGGTAAGTTTTAAGCGACGGGTGCGTGGCGGTCAGAAAGGGAGGGTGGCGTCGCTTGGTGCAGCGTGGTCAACAGGCGCTTCAGCAGAACAGCCGCCAGATGCCGCTTGGACTCGACGCTGTGCGTCAGATCGGCTTCCGGTTGGAGTTCGGAGCGCAAGGCCTTCTGCGCTTCGACCATCAGGCTGGGCGACAGGCGCTGGCCCTGCACGACCCGTTCAGTGGCCGTGGAGCGCATTGGCATGCTGCCCACGCCGATCCAGGCCAGCCGTACCTGATCCAGCACGCCGTCGTTGCATTGCGCCGAAGCAGCCAGACCCACCACAGCGTAGTCGCCGTGGCGGCGCACCAGTTCATCGAATGCGAAACGGTGGGTGGCGCCGGCCAGCGGAACCTCGCAAGCGACGATGACCTCGTTGACCGCCAGGGCGGTGGTGTACAGGCCGGTGAAAAAATCAACAGCGGCAATGCGGCGTTCGCCCTGCGAGCTTCGCGCAATCACTGTGCCGTCGAGCGCCAGCATGCACGCTGGCCATTCCGCCGCCGGATCGCCATAGGCCATGGAGCCGCCGAAGGTTCCGAGATTGCGAATGGCCCGGTGGGCGATGTGCGGCGCGGCCCGGGCAAGCAGGGGCGCGTGCCGGGCGACCAACGGTGAAGCTTCAATCTCGCTGTGGGTGACCATCGCCCCGATGCGCAGGCAATCGCCTGCCACCACCAGACCCTTGAGTTCCTGCACCGATTGCAGGTCGATCAGCAGGGCGGGTTCAGACAGGCGCATGTTGAGTGTGGCCAGAAGAGTCTGGCCACCCGCCAGCAGCCTGGCCTCGTCGCCGTGCTTTTCCAGCAGTGCCAACACATCCGCCAGGTGCTTCGGCCTGGCATAAGAAAACGCTGGAGCTTTCATTCGGAATACCTCTGCGGTTTGCTGCGGGAAGTTTTCTTCAGCGCAGCCAATGCGCACCCATCCAGACACCTGCGGCGGTGGACACCACGCCAGCCGCGAACCACACCAGTCGCGGGCCTTCCCTGTCGAACCAGTTTTCTGCGGAGGGCGTCGGCGCGCCGCTGGCGGCACGCGCGATCACGGGAAAATTGTCTGCCGCCGGGGCGGGGGCGACAGCGACCTCGCGCGGTTCGGTGACGGAGCCGGAGAGCTGCGCCTTGAAGGCTGCGAAAAACCGGTCGGCCAGTTGCCGTGCCGATGCGTCCATCAGGCGCCCGCCAATCTGGCCCAGCTTGCCCGCCACCGACGCCTGCGTGGTGTAGTCCAGCTGGGTTCCTTCGGCAGAAGGCGTCAGGTTGATCACCGAGCTGCCTCGCGCAAAGCCTGCGCTGCCACCCGAGCCCTCAAAGTTGAGCGTGCAGCCCAGAAGCGGTCGCACATCGGTCAGCAACACCTTGCCGACGAAGTTGGCGCGCACCGGACCCATTTTCAGCATGACCCGGGCGTGCATCTCCTGCGGAGAAATCTGCCGTATCTCTTCGCAGCCGGGGATGCATCGCCGGAGGATTTCCGGATCGTTCAGGGCCTGCCAGACCTGGTCTGGTGGGGCGGGGATCATCACGCTGCCTCGGAGTTCCATGTCGCTGCCTTGGTGAACCTGTTGCAAGTTGCTTGGGGTTTGTCCCGATTTGATGACTATTGATCAACCGGTAAATTGCAGGCAACTATCAACCAGCGGCTCGATGGCAACCATCCGGAAAAACCCTGAAAACCCCGCAACGACGAAAACCAGCGCGCCACGGCGCCGGTTGCTTCCGTCGGAGCGTGAGCGCCAGATCATCAACGGATCGGTGGCGTTTTTCTCGGAGCACGGACTCGATGGCCAGTTGCGCGACCTGGCGCGTGGTCTGGGCATCGCGCATACCTTGCTGTACCACTACTTTCCGACCAAACAGGCCTTGATTGACCGGGTTTATGCCGAGTTGTTTGAGGGCCGGTGGCGTCCCGAATGGGAAGCGTTGCTGGACGACAAGACGCTTGATGTCGAGACCAGGATGACCCGCTTTTATGTCGATTACGCCCGGGTCATTCTGGAGCGTGACTGGGTTCGTATTTTTATTTTTTCAGGGCTGAGCGACCGCTACATCACCGACCGTTATTTTTCGATGCTGGGTGTCAAACTGTTTCCGCGTCTGGTGCGTGAAAGTCGCCGGTTTCGCGGCGTGAGCAGCCGCAGCAAGCCGACAGCACGGGAACTTGAGCTTTTGATGGGTCTGCATGGCGGCATCTTCTACATGGGCATGCGCCGGTGGGTGTATGGGCATGCGCCGGTGGATGGCCAGGAGGCTTGCTTTAGCGAGGCGGCCATCCAGGATCGCGTGCGCAGCTACCTGTTCTCGCTGGACTCGGTCATGGAGCCAGAAGGTAGCGCAGCAAAAGCCCGGATTGCGACCATTGGCACGCTGCCTTACCGGCACCAAGCCGATACCGGCACGCGTCGACTGGCGCGCTCCCCATCTCCACACGACGAGGAAAGCATCCCATGGCCTACGCACTGAATCACTTCTCCATTCGCACCACCGACCTCGCGGCGACGCAGGTGTTCTATGAAAAGGTGCTCGGGCTGACGGTCGGGCCGCGCCCGCCGTTTCCGTTCCCCGGCCTATGGCTTTACAACGGCGACCATGCCAGCATGACGAACGCCATGGTTCATGTGATCGGCATTGATAAAAACGACCCGGAGGGGTTGAAGCGCTACCTCGGCGACCGTGATGTTTCGTCCTTGCATGGCACAGGCGCTGTTGACCATATTGCGTTGCTGGCCACCGGCCTGGAAGGCATGCTGGCTCATCTTCAGCAGATTGGCGTGGCCTGCCGTGAGCGCACGGTGCCGGCTATCGGATTGCATCAGCTTTTTCTGGACGACCCGTGCGGCCTGGTGATCGAGCTTAACTATCCGGCTGGCGAGAAAGAAGCGCTCGACGCGAAAGCGGGCAGGGCACAAGCCTGATGGCAACCATCATCGTCACCGGTGGCTCGCTCGGCGGTTTGCTGGCTGCCAATATGCTCAGCCGTGCCGGCCACCAGGTGACGGTGCTCGAAAAAGCCACGACCTCGCTTGACGGACGGGGGGCGGGTATCGTGACCCACCCGTTGCTGGTGGCGGCGATGGAGCGATGCGGCGTCAGGATGGATGTTTCACTGGGCGTGTCCGTCATTGAGCGCGTGGTGCTGGGCAAAGACGGTGCCGCTTTGCACCGGGCAACGGTGCCGCAGGTACTCAGTTCCTGGAGCCGCCTCTATGCCTTGCTGCTGGCGGCACTGGAGGCGCAGCGTTACGTGCGCGGTGCTTCGGTGTCGCAGATCCGGCAGGACGCTCAGGGCGTCGAGGTCCTCTGCGAAGACGGTCGCGCCTTCAAGGCTGATCTGGTGATTGCCTCGGATGGCATTCGCTCGGTTGTGCGCGCGCAGGTTGCACCGGACGTGCAGCCCGAATACGCAGGCTATGTGGCCTGGCGAGGTGTTTGCGACGAATCCGCGCTGTCGCAACGAACGCTGGACACGCTCTTCGACAATTTTGCCTTCAGCGTTCCACCCGGTGAACTGATCATCGGCTACCCGGTTGCCGGCATGGGTAATTCGATTGCGCGGGGCCAGCGGCGCTACAACTTTGTCTGGTATCGCCCCACCCCTGCAGGGGCGCCCCTGACGATCTTGCTGACCGATGCCGAGGGCAACCACTATCCGCAGGGCATACCGCCGAACAAGGTGGCGCCCCGTCAGATCGCAGGTATGCGGCAGGCTGCCGCAGCCTTGCTGGCGCCTCAATTTGCCGAGGTGCTTGATCAAACCAAACAACCCTTTTTGCAACCCATCCATGACTGCAGCAGCAGCGCGATTGCCTTCGGCCGCGTGGCGTTGATGGGCGACGCTGCCTTTGTGGCCAGACCCCATGTGGGGATGGGCGTTACCAAGGCCGCCGAAGATGCCATGTCACTGACAGACCAGATTGCGCTTCACGGCGCTACACCGCAGGCCCTGCAGGCGTTTGAGCGTGACCGGCTGGCGCCGGCCCGGGCCGTGGTGCAGCGCGCCCGTGTACTGGGCGACTTCATGCAGGCGCAGGGCAGGTGGGGGGCGGCGAACGTGGCCCGTACCATGATGCTGGAAACTGCCATTGACCTGGCTGCCACGCCGCTAGAAAAAATCACTGAATTTGAGCAAGCCTGAGCTTTTTCCCCTGAACCCCAAACCACTGGAGACAACCATGACCTTCCCGAACAAGTCTTTCAACGCAGGACGTCGATCACTCATTGCTGGCGGCGCCGCCGTCGCCGTCGTGCCGTCGCTGTTCAATGTGGCTCGGGCCCAAGGAGCGACGATCAAGATTGGCTTTCCCGTTCCGCTGACGGGCGCTTACTCGTCGGAAGCACAGGATCAGGTGCGATGCGCCGAGCTTGCCATCAAGGAGTTCAATGAGTCCGGCGGCCTGAACGGGCGCAAGGCCGAGTTGCTGGTACGCGATGACAAACTCAATCCTGGCGAGGCGGCGACCCGCACGCTCGAACTGATCGAAAAAGACAAGGTCGATTTTGTCGTGGGTTCGCTGTCGGCTGCCACGCAGCTATCGATCAATGCGGTCTGCCGTGACCGCAAGATCATCTTCAATTCGATCAGTCAGTCGGACGCCATCAACGAGGCCAAGGACTGGAGCCTGTACACCTTTCACGAGGCCCTCAATCCACATCTCACGGCGGGAGCGGTGGCGCGATACGCATTTCCGCGATTCGGCAAGAAAGTGGTTTATCTGACGGCCGACTACGCCTACGGCCATGAGATGGTGCGTGGCTTCCAGCGGGCAGGGCAGTCGATGGGGGTTCAGACATTGGCAGATATTCGCCACCCGATTGGCGCGGCTGACTATTCGGCGTTCCTTCCACGCATCCAGTCACTCAAACCTGACATTCTGGTACTTAACAACTTTGGCCGCGACCAACTGAATTCGGCCAAGCAGGCCACTGATTTCGGACTGAAAGCGACGACGAAGATCATCACCCCGATTCTGTTGTACACAGCGCGGCAGGCGGGCGGGCCGGAAGTGTTCGACGGCATTCTTGGTGGTACCTCTTATTACTGGGGCATGGAAGACAAGGTCCCGGCTGCCAAGGCGTTCAATGACAAATACCGCAAAGCCTACAGCGGTGCAGTTCCCTCCGACTACGGCGCGCTCGGTTACGCCGGCGTACGCAGTGTCCTGCTGGCTGTGCGCGAGGCCAAGTCAACCGAATCGCTGAAAGTCAGTATTGCCTTGCGTCAGTTGCGCTACAACTCCTACAAGGGTGACCAGTTCTACCGCAAGTGTGACCATCAGTCGGTGCAGTCGGTGGTGATTGTTGAATCCAAGTCGAAGAACATGAAGGACAAGTACGACGTCTTCAATGTCCTGGCGATTGAAGGTGCCGACGAGAAAAACCTGCGCTCCTGCGAGGAAATGGGGCACAAGGTCAGCGCCTGAGCGAAGAAGCTCCATCGTTCATCGCCCATTGAAACTGCCGAACCCCGGTGCCAGCCGTGCCCCGGGGGTATTTTTCCCAACGTAAAGACCATGCATGTTTGACATTTCGCCCCAACTGTTTGCGCTGCAGTTGATGACCGGAATTGCCCTGGGCGCTGTGTATGCGCTGCTGGCGATCGGCCTGTCGCTGATCTTTGGCATGCTCACCGTCGTCAACTTTGCGCACGGTGCGTTTTTCATGGTTGGCGCTTTTTTTGGCGTGTACAGCCTTGGCTTGACCGGCAGTTTCTGGTTCAGCCTGCTGCTGGTGCCGCTGGCTACCGGAGCCATAGGGCTTTTGTGCGAGCGTTTTCTGGTGCGACCCCTGTACGGACGTGGTATCGACTATCCGCTGTTGCTGACTTTCGGCTTGTCTTACGTGCTGATTGATGTGATGCGGTTTGCCTTCGGCGTCGAGGGGCTCCCCACGTCCACGCCGGCGGAATTGCGCGGTTCGGTGTTTCTTGGGTTTGGGCACTTTCCGCTTTATCGGCTGTTCCTGATCGGGGCTACGGCCGTGATCGTTTTGGGGTTGTGGCTGTTCATCGAGAAGACGCGCTACGGGCTGATCATTCGTGCCGGGTCGCGCGATGCGGAGATTGTGAAGGTTCTGGGCATTGACATCGCCAAGGTGTGGTGGCTGGTGTTCGGCATAGGCACCGCGATCGCCGGACTGTCGGGCATGCTGGCGGCACCCACGCGGGCGGTCAATCCTGAGATGGGCATTCCCATTCTTGCTGAGTCGTTCGTGGTGACCGTGGTTGGCGGCATGGGTTCATTGCCGGGCGCGGTGGTCGCAGGGTTGCTGGTGGGTGTGGTGTTTGCCATGACTTCACTTGTGGCGCCCGCGTACGCCGAGCTGTCTATCTTCGTCCTGATGGCTGTCGTCTTGCTGATCCGTCCCCAAGGGTTCTTTGGCAAAGCCGGACTGATGAACTGAGCACAGTCATGAAAAGTTCAATCATTTCCTTTTTTCTGCTGGCGCGACGGCATCGTGTGGCCACCGCCCTGCTGTTTTTGCTGATCTTTCCATTTCTCATGCCTTACGACGCGCTCTCGGTCAATATTTTGATCTTTGGCCTGTACGCGGTGGGGTTCAATCTGCTTTTTGGTTACACCGGCATGCTGTCGTTTGGTCACGCGGCTTTCCTGGGCGTCGGCTCCTACCTCGCAGGCTTCTCGATCGTGCATGCAGGATGGCCGTGGTGGGCCGCCATCGTGGTGGGCATTGCGTCGTCATCGCTGGCCGGGCTGGTCATCGGCTATCTGGCCATTCGTACGCGCGGCATTTACTTTTCGATGGTCACGCTGGCTCTGGCGCAGATCGTTTACTACGCTTTTTATAAGGCCGAGGACTGGACGGGCGGCGAAAACGGTCTTCGTGGCGTGCGGGTGGAAAGTATCAATCTGCCAGGTTTTAGTATTGACTTTCTGAACCCGCTCAACAAGTACTACGTGGTTTTCGTTTTTGTGGCGCTGGCGCTGTGGTTTGTATCGCGTGTTCTCAATTCCCCGTTTGGTGCAGTGATCGAGGCGATCCGCGAGAACGAGAAGCGTGCTGTGGCTTGCGGCTACGACGTGGCGCGTGCCAAGTTGCTGGTGTTTGTGCTGTCCGCCGGAATTTGCGGCCTGGCAGGCGCGTTAAGGGCGCTGCATCTATCGATTGTGCCGATCGATTCGTTGCACTACCTGCAGTCGGGGCAGGCGGTGATGATGTGTCTGCTGGGCGGTATGGGTACGTTTTTTGGTCCGTTCGTCGGCGCTGCGGTTTTCCTTTACCTGGAAGACGTGGTGACCAATCTGACGCGCTACTGGATGGGCGTCGTCGGCATCGTGTTCATGGTGTTCGTACTCTTCTTTCCAAAAGGGATCTGGGGCACGCTTGTGCATCAGATGGAACGCTGGCTGCGCCGGCAAGGCCGGCTGTCATGAGCGCCGTACCTATCCTGGAAGTCAAGGGCGTTTCGCGCTACTTTGGAAAATTCCAGGCCTTGAACGACATCAGTGTGGCGTTTATGCCGGGGGAGCTGACGGCCATCATCGGCCCCAACGGTGCCGGCAAGAGCACTTTTTTTAACCTGATCAGCGGCGGTGTTCCGCCCAGCCAGGGCCAGGTACTGTTTGAAGGGCGTGACATTACCGGGCTGGCGCCGCATGCCTTTGCCCGCATCGGCATTGCCAAGAGCTTTCAGATCACCAATGTGTTCAAGCAGCTCAGTGCCCACGAGAACGTGCGCGTGGCCCTGCAGATGCGGTCGTCGCGTTTCCAGATTCTGCGGCCCCGTAGCGCCTACCGAGATTTGATCGACAAGGCAGATGCGTTGGTCGAACGGGTAGGGCTGGCGCCAAGCCGAAACAAGCTGGCCGGAGACCTGGCACATGGCCAGCAGCGCTCGCTGGAGGTGGCGATGGCGCTGGCTTGTGAGCCAAAGCTGCTGTTGATGGACGAGCCGACTGCCGGCATGTCACCGCAGGAAAGCGCCGTGATGATGGAACTGATCGCGCAGCTTTCGGCTGAGCGCACGGTGATTCTCGTGGAGCACAAAATGAAGCTTGTGATGGGCTTGTGCCGGCGGCTCATCGTATTGCACCATGGCGAGTTGCTGGCCGAAGGCACGCCCGACGACATCCGCAGCAACGCAGACGTCAAACGTGTTTACCTGGGTCAGAGCTGAAGGGTTTTATGCTGAAAGTCGAGCAACTTAATGCGTGGTACGACCACAGCCACGTGATTCAGGGTCTGGATTTTGAAGTTCAGCGCGGCGAAATTGTGACCCTGATGGGGCGAAATGGGGCCGGCAAGACCAGCACGCTGCGCACCATCATGGGTTTGGTGGGTAAATGCAGCGGCAAAGTCACCTTTGATGGCCATGACCTCCTGGCCAGGCCGCCCCATGAGCGATTTCATCTCGGGCTGGCTTACGTTCCCGAGGAGCGCCGCATCGTCGCTGGCCTTACCGTGCTGGAAAACCTGCAATTGGGACTGCTCGCCAGCGAGCGTCGTGGCGAGATGGACGCCATGATCGACGAAATTTCGCAAACATTCCCGAGGCTGAAGGAGCGTTTGCACCAGGACGGCACTTCCTTGTCGGGCGGAGAGCAGCAGATGCTGGCAATCGCCCGAGCCATGATGGCAAAGCCCCGGATGATTCTTCTGGACGAGCCGTCGGAAGGCATCATGCCTTTGCTGGTCGAGGAAATGTTCCACCTCTTCACGCGCATGAAGGCCCAGGGAACGACCATTTTGCTGGTCGAGCAGAACGTCGAGCGGGCGTTGTCGATCTCCGACCGGGCCTACATCCTTGATCAGGGAAAGATCGTCCATCACGGGGTTGCGGCTGAACTGCTGGCCAATGCGGAAATTCAGGAAAAATACTGCGCTGTCTGATGCCTTGACGGATCGGACATGTCGGGTACGTTGGGAAAGGGATAATCCGCTGCTATGGAATTAATCACTTTTCTCATCGACTTCATTGTCCACATTGACAAGTACCTCGAAACGTTTGTCCTCAGCTATGGCATGTGGGTGTATGCCTTGCTGTTCCTTATCATTTTTGTCGAAACCGGTGTCGTGGTGATGCCGTTCCTGCCGGGCGACTCGCTGCTGTTTGTGGTCGGTGCCATGTGCGGCGTGGGTCTCATGAGCTACCCGCTGGCCGTAGGTCTGTTGTTCCTGGCGGCGGTTCTCGGTGATCAGTGCAACTATTCCATTGGGCGTTACTTTGGCCCCAAGGTGTTCAAGTGGGAGCAGTCGAGGTTTTTCAACAAGGCGGCGTTTAACCAGGCCCATGCGTTTTACGAGCGCTACGGCGGCATCACGATTGTGGCGGCGCGCTTCATGCCTTTTTTGCGCACCTTCGCGCCTTTCGTCGCGGGTGTCTCGCAGATGAGCCGAGGCAAATTCACGCTCTACAACATTGGTGGAGGGTTTCTCTGGGTGGGCGGCATCGTCACCGCAGGTTACTTTTTCGGCAACGTGCCCTTCGTCAAGGCAAATCTTGAAAAGATCATATGGGCCATGATTCTGGTTCCCGGTCTTTTCGTCATTTTCGGAGCTTGGAAGGCCCGGCGAAAAACGACGGCATGAGCAACGCGTTTTAGCCCCGTACAGGGTCGGCGCGCAGTGTTCGTGCCGGAGTCAGCAGGCGTATTATTGACACCAGCCTGCATTTTTTCGCGAGGAACCATGAACGCGCCGACCATTTCTACTGCCGAGCTGTCCCGCTGGAACGAGCCCGGCTCCAGCCGCGTACCTTTCTGGGTGTACACCGACGCTCCGCTTTACCAGCAGGAACTCGAGAAGATCTTCTACGGTGCCCACTGGAGCTATGTCGGGCTGGAGGCGGAAATCCCCAACACCGGGGACTACAAGCTCAGCCATGTGGGCGAGCGTCAGGTGTTGATGGTTCGTGACCGCGTAGCCCCCAAAGATCGGGCCACCGATCACGGCATTCGCGTCGTGGAAAACCGCTGTGCGCACCGTGGCGTGCGCTTCTGCCAGCAAGCACGCGGCACCGCCAGGAGCTTCGTCTGCCCCTACCACCAGTGGACGTACAAACTCAATGGCGATCTGGCGGGTCTGCCCTTCAAGGATGGGGTCAGGGAAGGTGACTGCATCAACGGCGGCATGCCTGAGGGGTTTGATCTCAAGGACCATGGCCTGACGAAGTTGCGCGTGGCCACTTTGCATGGTCTGGTATTTGCCACCTTTAGCGACGAAGTCGAGCCGCTGGAGGACTATCTCGGGCCCAGCATTCGGCCCTGGCTTGACCGTATCTTCAAGGGACCGGACGGCGCGCGACAGCTGACGCTGCTTGGCTACAACCGCCAACGGATTCCGGGCAACTGGAAGCTGATGATGGAAAACATCAAGGACCCTTACCACCCTGGCCTGCTGCACACCTGGTTCGTGACCTTCGGGTTATGGCGGGCCGACCAGAAAAGCCGCATGGTGATGGACGCTGAAGGCCGTCATGCCGTGATGATCTCCCGACGCAATGAAGGTGGGCAAGCAGCGGTGACTGAGGGCGTTACGTCCTTCAAAGCGGGTATGTCGCTTCACGATGACCGTCTTCTTGACGTGGTTCCCGAAGCGTGGTGGCGCGTGCCCGACCCTTCATACCCTGGCCGTGACCTCACGCCCACCGTCACGATGATCACCTTGTTCCCGAGTCTGGTCATACAGCAGCAGGTCAATTCGCTCAGCACGCGGCATATCGTGCCGCGCGGCGTGGGCGAGTTTGACTTTGTCTGGACACATTTCGGGTTCGCCGACGACACGCCCGAGATGACGCAGCGTCGTCTGCGCCAGGCCAATTTGTTTGGCCCGGCTGGCTTTGTCAGTGCGGACGATGGCGAGGTCATCCAGTTCAGCCAGGACGGTTTCCGTCAGGCCGGTGAGGCGAACGCCACGCTGTGCGAACTGGGTGGGACCGGTGTGGAGGAGACCGAGCACATGGTGACCGAAACACTCATTCGCAGCATGTACGCCTACTGGCGCAAGGTCATGTCGCAATGAGCCACGAGATGCTGATGGAAGAAGTTTCCGGGGGTGTGGAGGCCCGGGTTGCGGCCATGCTGCTTCACCATGAAATCGACCAGCTCAATGCCGAGTATGCGGCGGCCCTTGATGACCGGAGGTTCGAGGAATGGCCGGAATTTTTCATTGAAACCGGGCGCTACACGTTGCAGGCGCGCGAGAATTTTGACCAGGGCCTACCGCTTGCCTTGATGGCGCTTGAAAGCCGCGGCATGATGAAAGACCGGGTCTATGGCGTGACCCAAACCATCTACCATGGTCCCTACTACACGCGACATGTGGTGAGTCCGGCACGCGTCCTGTCGCAGATACGAAACGAGGTTTGCGCTGAGGCCCAGTACGCCGTATTTCGAACCCGCCCCGGGGGCGCCGGCGGCGGCGTCAGCGAAGTTTATAACGTCGGTCGCTATATCGACACGCTGGTTCGCGTGGAGGGCAGGCTGAGGTTCAAGTCGCGTCTTGCGGTGTATGACAGTGAAATGGTTCTGAACTCACTCATTTACCCGGTATGAGTGAATCGGGCGCAGCCACCGCGCAATGCTGCGGCGAATGATTGGCCGGAAGCCGCCCGATTTCAACGCGAAGACTACTTGCGCTTGCCGACTTCGTTGCCGATCAGTGCGCCGGCCGCCGCGCCACCCACGGTCCCCACCGTGTTGCCGAACAGGGCGTTGCCCGCAACGCCACCCAGCACGGCGCCAGCACCGGTTCCGATTTGTGCGTTGGTAGGGCTGGTGGCGCATCCACCCAGGGTCAGCAAGCCAGCCACTGCAATAGAGGTCAAAATTTTTGTCTTCATGGAAATCACCTTTGTTAAATTATTCAGACAGCTCTGGCAAGCTCTCAGGCCCTGTTTGAACAAGTCCCCGAACCAGCCGGTCTACCCGCAGATCAAGGTTAAATGGTTCACCCTCCGCCAACTGTAGGAGAAGGCCGCCGTGCGGTGTGAGGTTCTGCTTTTTAGCAACGACGCGTCACGAAAGGCGCATGACGCGTGCGAGATGCACAGGTAGCTACAAAGCCCTGTTGCGTGCCAGCGGCGGATTCTTGGCGAAGTATCGACCGATGCCGCGCATCAGCGCATCCGACAGTTCAATCTGATAGCTGTCGCTGCGCAAGCGAGCCTCCTCATCGGGATTGCTGATGAAGGCTGTTTCAACGAGAACACTTGGAATATCAGGCGCCTTCAGAACGGCAAATCCGGCCTGCTCAACGTGTGGTTTGTGCAGCTTGCCGACATTGCCGATTTCCCCCAGCATCGCGGTCCCCAGTTTCAGGCTGTCGTTGATCTGCGCCGTCGTACTCATGTCCAGCAAAGCCCGCTGCACTTGCGCCTCCTTGGCGCGGGCATTGATGCCACCCACCAGGTCGGCGGAGTTTTCCTTGTCGGCCATCCATCGCGCCGCACTGCTCGAAGCGCCTTTGTCGCTCAGCGCGAACACGCTCGCACCTTGTGGCCGTGCGGTAAAAAAAGCGTCGGCGTGAATGCTGATGAAGAGATCGGCCTGCACGCGGCGTGCCTTTTGAACGCGTACGTTGAGCGGTACAAAAAAATCAGCATCGCGCGTCAAAAAAGCGCGCATGTTGGGTTGCTTGTTGATGCGGTCACGCAGGCGCAAGGCAATTTGCAGGACGACGTCTTTTTCACGCGTGCCTCCGGGGCCCACGGCGCCCGGGTCTTCACCGCCGTGTCCGGGGTCAAGCGCCACGATCACCAGCCGGTCGGTTTTGCCGCCTGGCTTGCTCCGGCCTGCCATGGCTGGTTCGCGATCTCTGCCATGCGGCATGCCGGGCCCGTGTGCGTTGTCTGCGCCGTCAACCGGCGCTCTGCCGGCAGTTGGGGGTGGGGTGGCGTGTCGGGCAATCAGGTCGCCGAGCGGGTCTGCCGCCAGCGTTTCCGCTTTCTCCGGGTTGCCAGCGGGCTGCCTGTCGGCCAGTCGCTCGGCAATCAGCGCCGCCAGAGGGTCCGCGGCCTGCGCCGGATAAAGATCGAACACCAGCCGGTGCTGGTAAGCCGCAACCGGCTGCAAGGTGAATACCTGTGGCCGCATGGGCTGCTTGAGATCAATCACCAGCCGCACCACGCCGGGCGCGTTTTGTCCCACGCGAATACCGGCAATGTAGGGGTCGTCGGCCTTCACCTTGGCCACCAGCTCGCGCAGCGCCGGAATCAGGTCGATGCCCTCGATATCGACGGCGAGTCGGGGAGGTTCGGGAATAAACAGCTGCCTGGTCCTGATTTCAGTGTCGGACTCGATGGTCAGGCGGGTGTAGTCGGCCGATGGCCACACGCGTACCGCCACAATGCTGGCGCCGCGTGCAAGGTGCTGAGCGCCCAGCAAAAGCACCACGGCGCCGAGCTGAAGCGTGCTGCGCCGGCTGAGTGGGGTCTGGTGTTGGTTGTCCATGGTGTTCATGTCAGCCATGCTGCGCCGGTGGCTGTATGGGCGGTCAGCGACACGGCACGGGATTCGTCAGCTTGCACCTGCAGGGAAATCACCAGGTCGGCCTGCGGCAGATGATCGCCGGCTTTTTCCGGCCATTCCACCAGCTTGAGGCCAACGCTTGAGAAAATATCGCGAAAACCGGCTTCTTCCCATTCGCGCGGATCATTGAAGCGGTAGAAGTCAATATGCCAGATTGCGAGGCCTGCGGGCATGTGTCCAGAAGCAGGCAGGGTGTAAGACTCCACTACGGCGTAGGTGGGGCTTTTGATCCGGCCCTGAACGCCGAGAGCGCCCAGCAGGTGGCGTACAAACGTGGTCTTGCCCGCGCCCAGGTCGCCTTTCAGTTCAATCAGCGCGTTGCCGATGGATGGCTGACGCGCCAAGCTTCGCGCAAACGCCTGGGTGGCGGATTCGTCCTGCCAGACAATGGTTTTTACAATCGGCGGGTGGTCGTTAACAGTCATCAATTGGTATTTCAGATTCAGGCGTGGGCGCGTGAGCTTGGATTCTCGCAAATCGGGGTGGCGGGCGTCGATCTCGCATCGGCTGAGCCTGGCTTGTCGGCCTGGCTTGCTGCCGGGTTTCATGGTGACATGCATTACATGGCCGCGCACGGTCTTAAACGCGCACGGCCTGCCGAGCTGGTTCCCGGCACAGTCAGCGTGATCACGGCGCGGATGGATTACCTGCCGGCTTCGACCTCTGCCGGTGGCGCGTGGCAAGCCATCGAGTTCAGCCGGCTGCAGCGACCCACCGAAGGCATTGTGTCGGTGTATGCGCGAGGACGGGACTACCACAAGGTGATGCGCAGCCGCCTGCAAAAGCTCGGCGAGACGATTTCCGCGCACGTCGAACAATTGGGCCACCGCGCCTTCACCGACTCTGCGCCGGTGCTCGAAGCCGAGCTGGCCGCCCAATCGGGCCAGGGCTGGCGCGGCAAGCATACGCTGCTGCTCAACCGCGAGGCCGGGTCCATGTTTTTTCTCGGCGAAATCTATGTCGATCTTGCGCTGCCACCCAGCGAGCCTGTCACGCCGCACTGCGGCAGTTGCAGCGCCTGCATCGAGGTGTGCCCCACGCAGGCCATCATCGCACCGCACAGGCTGGATGCCCGGCGCTGCATCTCTTACCTGACGATCGAGCATGCCGGGCCGATTCCGCTGGAGCTGCGTCCGCTGATAGGCAACCGCATCTACGGCTGCGACGACTGCCAGCTGATCTGCCCCTGGAACAAGTTCGCGCAGCGCAGCGCCTTGCCGGATTTTGACGAGCGAACCGGCCTGACGGGCCAGCAACTGGTGACCTTGTTCGACTGGACCGAAGGCGAATTTTTGCGTTTCACGGAAGGCAGCCCGATTCGCCGCATCGGCCACGAGCGCTGGCTTCGCAATGTGGCCGTGGCGATGGGCAATGCCCTGCGTCTCTTGCGCGGGCGCGAAGGCTTGCCTGGCGACAGCCTTCGCGCCAGCTTGCAGCTGCGAGCGGATCATCCGGCCGGGATGGTCAGGGAACATGTGCAATGGGCCCTCCAGCAGTAGCAAGTAGCGGGTTTCAAAAAAATGAATCAAATCGGCATCAAGCCCAGTCTTTATCTGCGCCAGCAGCTATGAAAATAGTAGCATAAAAGATGCCCCGCAAGCCAGTAGCTACCGCAAGGCAGCAAGAACGCCGAGCGCAAACGTCAGGCTGAGCACACCAAGCATCGTTGACAGCGTGACCAGGCCGGCCACCAGGCCGCCGTTGTAACCCATGCGCGCCGCAAGCACATAGGCACTCGATGCGGTTGGAAGCGCCGAAAAAGCCAGCAGGATAGTGGTTTGCTCGAATGACAACTGAAAGACCCGGGCCAGACCGATGGCTGCCAGTGGCATCAGCAAGTGCTTGATGGTGAGCAGCGCAACAGCCAGCGCCTTGGCTTGTGACAGATGGCCCAGTTGCAGGCCGGCACCCGCAGCCATCAGGCCCAGGGCGATAGAGGCCGTGCCGATGCGTGTGACCGTAGGCTCCAGCCAGGCCGGCAGGCTAAAACCCATCAGGTTCGCGGCCAGGCCGGTGGCGGTAGCGATGATCAATGGATTGCGCACGAGCTCGCGCAGAAAGCCGCGCCCTGCGTGGCGGGCCATGGGCCACACGGCGGCAATGTTGAACAGGGGAATGCAAACGCCCATCAGCACGGCAATCATCTGCAGACCGGAGCCACCGCCGAGCCGATCTGCCAGAGCCAGTCCGATGAAGGAGTTGAAGCGAAAGGCGACCTGCGCGCTGCCCGCATGGTCACGCGCGTTCATGTGCCGCCCCAGCCAGGGCACGAAGGGCAGGCTGTAGGCCAGCAGGATGCCTGTCAGCCCCGTCAACAAACCGGCGCTAATCAGGGTCGAGGCCGCCACCAGGTCCAGCGGGCTCCTGACGATGGACTGAAACAGCAGCACCGGGAACAAAAAGTAGTAAACCAGCGTCTCAACCTGTTCCCACACCGTACGGTTGAGCGCGGTGTAGCGGCACAGAAAATAGCCGCAGAGGATCAGGGAGAAATCGGGGAAAAGGAGCTGTGCAAAATTCACCCGACGAGAATAACCCTAAACGCTTCGGGTTAGCCCTTATGCGTAATCCACAACGTGCCGGAACAGTTCTTGCGTTCCAATCGTGCTGTGAACCGGCGCTGTGTCAACCGCCATGCAACGTTAACCCGGCAGCGGTCTGATGGCTGTCCAAAGCCTTGCTGATCCGCTTTCCTCATTTTTCATCCTGAAAGACTTCACCATGCGACGTCGTTATCTGTTTTCCGTGTCCTCTGCCTGCGTGCTGACGCTGGGCGTGGCGGCCGGTGCCTGGGCGCAGGGCTACCCCAACAAGATCATCAAGCTGCAAGTGCCTTTTGCACCCGGTGGCACCACCGACATCGTGGCCCGCGTGATCGC
>NCGI01000018.1 GCA_002256925.1 Polaromonas sp. 28-63-22 | reverse complement strand
GGCCCGGGCCGGCGAGCAGGGAAGAGGCTTTGCCGTCGTAGCTGCAGAAGTCAGAAACCTCGCCCAGCGAAGCGCTGCAGCCGCCAAAGAGATCAAGACCCTGATAGGCGACTCCGTCGACAAGGTGGAGGAAGGCAGCAAGCAAGTTGCCGAGGCAGGCCATACCATGGACGAGATCGTCAGCAGCGTCAAACGCGTGACCGACATCATGGCCGAGATCACGGTAGCCAGCCAGGAGCAGACCTCAGGGATCGAGCAGATCAACCAGGCCATCACGCAGATGGACCAGGTGACGCAGCAAAACGCCGCACTGGTCGAAGAAGCAGCAGCGGCCGCCGCCTCACTGCAAGAGCAGGCCAGCGGCTTGCTGCAGGTGGTCAGTGTGTTTAAGGTCGATCAGGCCTCTATCCAACGCACCCCGACCCATCAGCAGCCACCGCGCGCCAAACACGCCATATCCCATTCGCAGCGCAAGCCAACAGGCAGTCCAGAACGAGTAGGTCGGCTCAGCGCAGCGTGAGCCGACATCTGCGCTTGCGCCTCAAACACGTCGGGTTACGCCCGCAAAGACTAACCCGACCTACGGCTGTGAGGCGTTTTATAAGGCGCGCATGGTTTGTACTATCGCCCTAAAGTTTTTCATAGAAGTTGCCGTTAATTACCCTATGGGCCCCAATGGCCGCCGGGGTGCCAGTCGTAGCTCAAGAGGATCAGTTTTATGTCAAACAGCATGTTTTTTACCGGGCTTAGTGGGGCTTGAACGCCGCGCAGGCGGCCTTGGTGACGACTGGCCACAACACGGCAAACGTCAATACGGCAGGCTACAGCCGCCAATCGGCGCAGATCGCGTCGGGCGGGGGTGTTTCCAGCCCTGGTGTCGGTTTCTTCGGCAGCGGCGCCAAGGTCACCGACGTCACGCGCAGCTACGACCAGTACCTCACGTCGCAATTCAACCAGGCGCAGTCGACCAACCAGTCGCTGGGCACTTACTACACGCAAGTCAGCCAGATCGACAACCTGCTGGCCAATCAGACTGCAGGCCTGGCGCCGCAGATGCAGCAGATGTTTACCAACGTACAGGCGGTCGCGAACGCCCCTGCTGACCCGGCGGCCCGCCAGCAGTTGATCAGTTCCGGCCAGGCCCTGGCTAACCACTTCAGGTCCATGGACCAGTACCTCAATGGCCTTAACGCCAACGTCAATGACCAGGTTGCGGGAAGCGTCGACCAGATCAATACCTATGCCCAGCAGATTGCCAGTCTCAACAAGCAGGTTGCCATGTTCAGCAATGCGACTGGTAGTCAGGCGCCCAATGACCTGCTGGACCAGCGCGACCAGTTGGTTAATGAACTGGGAAAAATTGTCGGCACCAAGCTCGTCGTGCAAGACGGTGGCCAATACAACGTTTTTATTGGCAACG
This sequence comes from Polaromonas sp. 28-63-22, assembly GCA_002256925.1. Taxonomy (GTDB): domain Bacteria; phylum Pseudomonadota; class Gammaproteobacteria; order Burkholderiales; family Burkholderiaceae_C; genus Polaromonas. The sequence continues at coordinate 19,046 of NCGI01000018.1, read as the reverse complement.
GCCAGACTCTGGTGCTGGGCGACAAGGCGACCAGGCTGGCCGCCATCAATTCAGCCAGCGATCCGAGCCGCACCACCATTGCCACGGTGAACGCGGCTGGCAAAAAAATAGAAGTGCAGGAAAGCATGATTTCTGGCGGTTCACTGGGCGGTCTGCTGCAATTTCGCACTGAGACGCTGACGACTGCGCAAAATTCGCTGGGGCGCATTGCCATAACGTTGGCCGACAGCTTCAATGCCCAGCAGAAGTTGGGGGTCGATCTCAATGGTGCGGCAGGCGGAGATTTCTTCTCGCAGGCCAGTCCGGGCGTGATCGCGAACAGCCGCAACACCGGTACCGGTGTCTCTGCGTCGTTGGTCGACAGCAGTCAGTTGACGCTCAGTGACTATCGCCTGGACGTCGGCGCCGGCGCTGTATTGACCGTCACACGGCTGTCCGACAACCAGGTCGTCACGCCGCAAGGCGGCAATATTTACGACGGCGTCAAACTCGATTTCGGTGCTGCGGTCCCCGCATCTGGCGACTCCTTCCTGATTCAGCCAACCAAAACAGGTGCACGCGACTTGACAGCCGTGCTGACCGACCCCGCCAAGGTGGCTGCGGCCATGCCGATTATTACTGGCAACGCGACATCAAATAAAGGCAGCGGCGCGGTCTCGGCAGGAGCCGTTTCTGCTCCTTACCTGGCTCCGGCATCGACTTTATCGCTCGGGTACAACAGCGCCACCAATGAAATTTCCGGCTTTCCGGCTGGCGTGAACGTGACGGTGACGCTGGCGAATGGGCGGCCAGATCTTTCCAGTCCCTACACTGGCGGTGCGGTCCCCTATTCGCCCGGGGGCAGCATGAGTTTTAGCGGCATCACCGTCGCCATCAGTGGCACGCCATCCAATGGTGACTATTTCACCATCGACAAGAACACCAGCGGCGTGTCGGATGGCCGCAATGCCTTGCTGATGGGCGCGCTGCAAAACAAAAAATCCATGGGCAGTGGCACGGCCAGCTTCAATGACGCTTACGGGCAACTGGTCAGCACCGTAGGCAACAAGGCGCGCCAACTCCAGATTGCCAATACCGCCCAGACCAGCCTCACGGCGCAAATCCGCTCGGCCCAGCAATCGGTGGCGGGTGTCAATCAGGACGAGGAAACCGCCAACCTGCTGATGTTCCAGCAGATGTACCAAGCCAATGCCAAAGTGATCCAGACCGCCTCGTCCATGTTTGATGCGGTGCTCGGCATCCGCTAAGCCCCTCCCAAGGCATTAACCAAGGAATTCATGATGCGTATCAGCACCCAGTCTTTTTATGACCAAAGCCGCACCGCCATGGGCGCGCAGCAAAGCAATCTGCTGCGTGTGCAGCAGCAGCTTGGCGCCGGCACCAAAATTCTGGCGCCGTCGGATGACCCGTTGGGCGCCACCCGCGCACTCGCCGTGTCGCAGTCCATCGGACTCAATGCGCAGTACAGCGCCAGCCGGGCGCAAGCCACGCACAACCTGATGCTGGAAGACGGCGCCTTGACAAGCGTTACCAGCGTTTTGCAGAGCGTCAAGACCGGCATCATTGAAGCGGGCAACGGCACCATGAGCGACGCTGATCGGGCCACCATTGCCACCACGTTGGAAAGCAGCCTGGCGCAATTGCAGGGGCTGGCCAATACCGACGACGGCAACGGGCAGTTTCTATTTGCCGGTTTCAAAAGCGGCAGCGCACCCTTTGTACGCGATGCCAGCGGCATCACCTACAAGGGCGACCAGGGGCAGCGCCTGCTGCAGGTCGACGTGACGCGGCAGATGGCGGGTACCGACGACGGCCGCAGTATTTTTCAGACGCTGCAAGGTGGCGCCGCTTACATCAGCGCAGCCGGAGCCGCCGTCGGTAGCGGCGCCGACATGTTTTCTGCCATCAGCGACGTCATCAAGGCCTTGAGAACACCTGTGGACAATGCCGGGCCGGCGGCGCAGGCGCAATTGCAGGCTGCTTTGGGCACTGCAAACAAAAACATCACCAACGCGCACGACAACGTCCTCACGGTGCGCGCTTCGGTGGGTTCCCGTTTGCAGGAGCTTGACGCGCTGACGGTGACCGGCGACAGCCGCACGCTGTATGACAAGAGCTACCTGTCCGATCTGCAGGACCTTGACTATGCCAGCGCCATGGCCGAGTTTTACCAGCGCCAGAATGCGCTGCAGGCCAGCCAGCAGACCTTTGTCAAGATTCAGCAGATCGCGCTGTTCAACTACCTGTAGATCGGATTGCCCTTCAGTACGGCAACTGAACCAGAAAAAACGGGCACCAGCCCAAGCACGGAAGTTTTTACTAATGAAAATAGAGCAAAAACATTGGACCGAAGCGTTGGGGTGGAATCCCGTTTCGCCGCAACCCTGCAGAATCCTTTCAGCGGGTTCTGGTATTTGGCGCCACCGCCGTTGTGCGTCAGGCGCTGGTGCTGGAGCAGCAGGCCATGATGCGCGCGCTCAAACACCTGGCGACCAGCATTAACCACATCAAAAGCGTGGTGGCCATCCAGCAATCGAGCGAGGCGCAAGCAGCATGAGCGCGCCGGTACTCATCTGCGATCTGCTGGACGACGCGCTGCGCATGAACGACGGGGTACTGGCCCGGCGCGGTGTTTCGGTGGTGAGGGAGTTTGCAGAAGTGCCGCTGCTCATGCTGGACCGGCAGCAGTTGCTGCAAATCATGATCAACCTGATCAGCAACGCCAGGCACGCGATGGAAGATATGCCGGGCGCACTGCAGCAGATCACGCTGCGCGTCGCACTTGTCGCCGGCAACAGCCTGCGGGTATCTGTGCGCGATGAGGGCGAGGGCATCCCGTCCGGGAACCTGGCGCGCATCTTCGTGCACGGCTTCACTACGCGCAAGACCGGCCACGGGTTTGGCTTGCACAGCTGCGCACTGGTCGCCCGGCTGATGGGTGGTACCCTCACGGCCCATAGCGATGGCCCGGGTCGGGGCGCCACTTTTACCCTGGACCGTCCAATCAACACAGCACCGGGCGAGCCATGAGCAACTCCGGCGAGTCCGCATCTGCCACGTATTCGGGAGGTAATCCTTCACCCGGCAAACTCCCGCGCCTGCACGGGCCACTTGGCCCGAAAGCTGGAAGCGCAGATCAGGTGAAAGAATATCCGCGATGGATTGCCCAGTTTGCCGATCTCGCGTTGTAGCGCGATCCGAAGCGGCGCATTCGGCTGGTCCAGACCGCTCTGTCGCTCCTGACGATGCAGGCGTGCGTGGGAACCATGCAATACATCGCCTGGGCCGGGCTTGCGTCCTGGCATGCCTTATTTCCATGGTGGACGCTTGCCATCGTCTTGGGCTTCGCTGGTTTCTTCTGTGTCATTCGCAGCGGCTGGTCCGAACGGTTTGCCGATCCGGCGATGACGATGGCGCAGATGGTTTTTGCCATCGCCTGTGGCGCCAGCGCTTACGCCATCGCCGGCGCGGTGCGGGCCGTGGTCATTCCGGCTGTGATGGTCGTGCTGGTCTTCGGTATGTTTGCGCTGCGGCCGCGTCAGTTGCTCGCCATCAGCATCTATGCGGTGGCCCTGCTAGGCGCGGTCATGTGGACGATGAGTCAGAGGTGGCCTGAAACCTTCGTGCCCGCCGTTGAATTGAGCTACTTCTTGACGCTGGCCTCGACGATGCCCATGGTGGCGATGCTGGCTGGCAAGCTCAGCCAGCTGCGCTCCCGGCTGAAGCAGCAAAAGCGCGATCTGCAGGATGCGTTCGATCGCCTCCAGGACGCCCAGGCTCAATTGCTGAACGCGGCGCGCCTGGCCGGGATGGCTGAGATCGCCACCAACGTGCTGCACAACGTCGGCAACATCCTCAACAGCGTCAACGTGTCGGTCGAACTGGTCAGCAGCACGCTGCGCCATTCCCGGGCCCAGGGGTTGTCGCAGGCCGTGCAATTGATGCAGGAGCGTGCATCCGATCTGGGCGAATTTCTGACCCATGACGCCAGGGGCAAGATGCTGCCGGGCTACCTGAGCCAGCTTGCACAGGCGTTGGCGCTGGAGCAGCAAGGCATGGTGGTGGAACTCAGTCATCTGGCGAGCAGCATCGGTCACATCAAGGACGTGGTGGCGATTCAGCAGACCTACGCGGGCGGCGCCGCCAGCGTCGTGGAGCCGGTTCAGCTCTGCGACCTGGCAGAAGACGCGCTTCGCATGAGCGGCGACGCGCTGCAGCGCCACAAGGTGACGGTGGTCAGGGAATTTGCGCAAGTTCCGGTCGTTCAGCTGGACCGGGCGCGCGTGCTGCAGATTCTGGTCAACCTGATCAGCAACGCCGGGCACGCCATGGAAGGTTCGCCGGGCTCATCGAACCAGCTCACGCTGCGCGTGGAAAGCGTCGGCGGCTCGCGCCTGCGGGTGTCCGTGCGGGATGAAGGCGAAGGGATTCCGTCAGAAAACCTGACGCGTGTCTTCGCGCACGGCTTCACCACGCGCAAGACCGGCCACGGTTTCGGCCTGCACAGCAGTGCACTGGCGGCCCGGCAGATGGGCGGCACACTGGTTGCCCAAAGTGATGGCCCCGGACTGGGCGCCACTTTCACCCTTGAGATTCCGATCCACCCCCAACGGGACGAACCATGAAACCGCAACAGAACCGGCGCATTTTGCTGATCGACGACATGCTCACCATCCACGAGGACTTTCGCAAGATCCTTTTGGCCAAACCGGAGGCGCGCGACCTGGACGTAGCCGAAGAAACCTTGTTTGGCAAAAGTACAGCGCCCGCTCAAGGTAGCTTTGAGCTCGACTCGGCCTACCAGGGGCGCGACGGTGTCGCCATGGTGGAGGCGGCCCTGCAGGCCGGCCGCCCCTACGCCATGGCTTTTGTGGATATGCGCATGCCACCAGGCTGGGACGGCGTGGAGACCATAGAGCGGCTGTGGCGCGTCGATCCGCAGGTGCAGATCGTGATCTGCACCGCCTACTCCGATCACTCATGGGAGGACGTGCTGGCGCGGCTGGACGCGCAGGACCGCCTGCTGATTGTCAAAAAGCCCTTCGACATGATCGAGATCAGCCAGCTGGCCCGCACGCTGACAGCCAAATGGGCGCTGACGCAGCAGGCCGCGTGGCAGCTGAGCGGCCTGGAAGACGTGGTGCGCGAGCTCAAGGTGACCGAAGCGGCGCTGCGCCACTCTAACCAGGCGCTCGAATCGTTCTCGTACTCGGTGGCGCATGACCTGCGTTCCCCCCTGAAAACCATTGACGGCTTCAGTCACCTGCTGCAAAGGTCAAGCAGCGGGGAGACGGCAGAGCGTACCAAGCACTACCTGACCCGGATACGCGCTGGGGTAAAGCAGATGGGCGAACTCACGGAAGGCTTGTTGGGGCTGGCGCAGATGTCGCGCGCCGAGTTGAAGATTGAGGCCGTTGACCTCAGCGCGCTGGCGCGCCAGGTGCTGCGCGACTGCCAGGAGCGCGACCCCGCGCGCACGGTGAAAGTCCAGGTGCAAAGCGGTCTGCAGGCCATGGGCGACTGCGCCTTGCTGCGCCAGCTGCTGGAAAACCTGCTGGCCAATGCCTGGAAGTTCAGCGCCAAAAGCACCGCCGCCGAGATCACGGTCGGGCAACTCGCGGGCAACTTCGCTGGCGCGGTGTATTTTGTACGCGATAACGGCGCCGGCTTTGACATGGCTTACGCCGACAAGCTGTTCGGCGCCTTCCAGCGCCTGCATCTGGCCGACGATTTCGCCGGCACAGGTATTGGTCTGGCTACCGCGCACAGAGTCATCGCGCGGCACGCCGGCCGCATCTGGGCCGAGGGCGCGGTGGGCGAAGGCGCCACCTTTTTCTTTACCGTACCCGAAGCTTCGCCGGAACAGCCCGGCGCAGATAGACCTTCGGTAGAAGTTGCTGCGTCCTGACAGCCTTGTCTGACGACGTGGCGTATCTCTCGTCTCCCCGTAGGTCGGGTTAGCCGCAGGCGTAACCCGACATCTGCGTTTGCGGCGATGCGTCGGGAGATGTCGGGTTACGCCTGCGGCTAACCCGACCTACGTAAGAATAGATGGTTTTGGGTCGTTTGACGATCAAATAGGCCGTTAGTCCATATAGTACGGGTGCAAGCAGCTATCAATTAAATAGCACGTTGCACCAGAGCTAACGCCGCAAGCCCTGCAAGAACTCCAGCATGAAAGGAAAGCCGGCGGCAAAGCGTGGCGCCAGAAAGGGCGCCAGGTACTGCATCAGCATCTGCAGCACGAGCATGCCGGCCAGCAGCGTGACCGGAAAGCCCACGGAAAAAATACTGAACTGGGGCGATACCCGGTTCAGTATGCCCATGGCCAGGTTGATGGTCAGCAAGGTGGCAATCAGCGGCAGCGCCAGCATCAGTCCGCCCGAAAAAATTTGGCCGCCCGCCGACACCAGCAAAAACCAGCCGCCAGCGCGCAGCGGTGCGTCGGCAATCGGCAGCGCCTGAAAGCTGTCGGCCAGCGTCATGATCAGCATCAGGTGCGCGTCGAAGGCCAAGAAAAGCAGCATGGCCAGGGCGTTCAGAATGCGCGCCAGCACCATCGTCGTGCCGCCGCTGGTGGGGTCAAAAAAGGATGCAAAAGACAGACCCATTTGCAGGCCGGCATATTCGCCCGCGGCCTGCACCATGGCAAAAACCAGGCGCATTGAAAACCCCATGGCCGCGCCGATCAGCACCTGCTGAATCAAGATCCAGAAGCCGCCAACAGACACCAACGGCACTGCCGGCATGGGGCCCAGCGTGGGCGCAATGGCAATTGCCAGCAGCGCGGCCAGGCCGACCTTGGCGGTGCGCGGCACGGCGGACTCGCTGAAAATCGGCGCCGTGCTGATCAGCGCCAGCATGCGCACAAACGGCCACAGAAAGGCCACCATCCAGACGTTCAACTGCTCGGAGGTGACCGACAAAACGGCAGGCATCAGCCCACCAGTTGCGGAATCGACGAAAACAGGTTGCGCATGTAGTCCAGCGTCAGGTTCAGCATCCACGGCCCGGCAATCACCGCCGTCGCAAACACCGCCAGCAGCTTGGGGATGAAAGACAGCGTCTGTTCATTGATCTGCGTGGCCGCCTGAAACAGGCTGATGATCAGGCCCGTGACCAGTGCCACCAGCAGCAGGGGCGCAGCCAGCAGCAATGACAGCTTCATGGCCTCGTAGCCCAGCGACATGACGGATTCAGGTGTCATTTCAGTAAGTTCTTTTTAGCGGGACAAGCGGGCTCAGGTGTAGAAGCTTTGGGCCAGCGCGCCCATCAGCAGTTGCCAGCCGTCCACCAGCACGAACAGCATCAGCTTGAACGGCAGTGCGATGGAGGCCGGCGGCACCATCATCATGCCCATAGACATGAGTACGCTGGCGACCACCAGATCGATGATCAGGAAAGGAATGAAGATGGTGAAGCCGATCTGAAAAGCGGTCTTGAGTTCGCTGATGACAAAGGCCGGCAGCAAGATGCGCAAGGTCACCTGCTCGGGCCCTTCCATGGGCGGGACTTTGGCCAGTTTTGCAAACAGCGCCAGATCGGCTTCCCGCGTCTGCTTGAGCATGAACTGCTTGAAGGGCTGCACCCCGCGCTCCATCGCCTGCTCTGCCGTGATGCGGTTTTCAGCAAACGGCGTGTAGGCCTCGCTGTGCACCTTGTCAAAGACCGGCGACATGACAAAAAATGTCAGGAACAGCGAGAGCCCCACCAAAATCTGATTGGGCGGCGCCGACTGCGTGCCCATGGCCGTGCGCAGCAGCCCCAGCACGATCAAAATGCGCGTGAAGCTGGTCATGGACAGCAGCAGCGCCGGCAAAAAAGACAGCGAGGTCAGCAGCACCAATGTCTGCACGCTCAGCGACCAGGTCTGGCTGCCGCCCGGCCCCTTGGTATTGACCAGGCCAGGCAGACCCTGCGCGGAAGCCAGCTCCGGCAGCGCCATCAGCAGCACCAGCAAGGCCAGCAAAACCAGGAGTTGCCAGACCAGTCGGCTGCGCAAACCGCGCATAAGGCCTGGAATGAAATAAACCGGCAGCATGCTTTTTCAGTCCCGCTTTTTAAGCTTGTTCAGCGTGCTCAGCTTGTCAATCGACTCCAGCAGCTTGTGTGAAAAAGCGCCTGCGCCAAAGCGCCCGCTCCTGAGGTTCGTGGCATTCATCGCCGCACCGCCCGGTGCTTCAGGCAGAGCCTCGGCCGGCATGCTGTGCAGCGCACGGACCTGGCCGGCCGCCACGCCCAGCACCAGCCAGGTGCTGCCCACTTCAACCACCACCACGCGCTCGCGCTGGCCGACCATGGCGCTGGACACCACCTTGACCAGGCGGCCACTGCCGGGCTGTTGCAGCAGGCCAAAGCGCCGCGCCAGCCAGGCACAGCCAAAGATCAGCGCCAGCACCAGGGCCAGGCCAAAACCGGCCTGCAGCAGACCGGCCGCAGCGAATGAGCGAGCCGGCTCAGCCGCAGGCGTGGGCACGGTCGGCAGCGCCGCGCTGGCAGCAAAACTGATACCGGCCAGCAGCCAAGCCGCCAGTCGTGGCAGGTGAGCAGGGGGTCGCAGCATCATCGGTTCAGCTTTTGCATACGTTCAGCGGGCATGACGATATCGGTCAGGCGAATGCCGAACTTTTCATTCACCACCACCACCTCGCCCTGCGCAATCAGGTAGCCATTGATAAACACGTCCATCGGTTCCCCAGCCAGTCCGTCCAGCTCAACCACCGAGCCGGGGGACAACGCCAACAAACTTTTGATGGTGATGCGCGTGCGGCCCAATTCGGCGGTCAGCTGCACCGGCACATCCATCACCCGGTCGATGTCGCCCGGTGCAATGTTGGCGGCGGTGCTGCCCTGCAGCGGGGGAAACACCCGCTCGCCGGCTGCGCGCGATGAGGCCGCGTTGGCCCGCGTCGGTGCGGGAGCAGGTGCAGGAGCGGATGAGGAGGCCTGTGTTGAGGCCTGCTCTGCCAGCGCACTGCCCCAGTCATCCATGGCGTCGGTCTCAGCTTGTTTGTTGGCTTCACTCATGAGCGCTTTCCTTGTCGTTACTTGGGTCGATGCCCAGGTGATTGATCATTTTTTGCACCCGCAGGGCATAGTGGCTGTTGGAGGTGCCATAGCCGCATTCCATGACCGGAACGCCATTGACATTGGCCACAATGGTGCCCGGAATCTCGACAGGCAGCACATCGCCGACCTGCAGCGTCAGCAGCTGGCCAATACTCGACTGGAAGGTCAGAAAATGGGCGCGCAGTTCCAAGTCGGCGCTCTGCACCTGTTGCGACAGATCCTTGATCCAGCGCTTGTCCACCTCAAAGCCGTCCTGCAGTGGGTTGGACAACAGCGGGCGGATCGGCTCGATCATCGAATACGGGATGCAGACAGTCAGCGCCCCGCCTATCGGGCCAAATTCGATCTGAAAGGTGGTAACGATGACCATTTCATTGGGCTCGACGATATTGGCCAGCCGCGCGTGCATCTCCGAACGCACATAGTCGAAGTAGAGCGGGTACACCGGATTCCAGGCGCTGCCATAGCTCTCCAGCGTCAGGTTGAGCAGGCGCTTGATGATGCGCTGCTCGGTCTGCGTGAAGTCGCGGCCTTCGACCCGGACGTGGTAGCGGCCGTCGCTGCCAAACAAATTGTCAACCACCAGAAAGATCAGCTTCGGATCAAACACGAACAAGGCCGTGCCGCGCAAGGGCTTCATCTGGATCAGGTTGATATTGGCCGGCACCGGCAGATGGCGTACGAACTCGGCGTACTTCTGCACCTCTACCGCGCCTACCGAAATGTCAGCGCTGCGGCGCATGAAGACCAGCATGGCGCTGCGCAGCTGCCGCGCAAAACGTTCATTGATGACTTCCAGCGTGTGCAGGCGGCCGCGCACCACACGCTCATCGGTACCCAGTTTGTAAGCCTGCGGGCCCTCAAGCGCCGCTGTGGCGGCTGCCCGCGCAGGCGCAGGCTCGGCCTCACCCGTCACACCCTGCAGCAGCGCGTCTATCTCGTCCTGAGAGAGCTCGTGTTCAAAGGCCATGGGGAGATTTCATTGCGCCGCGTCACTGCAGCATGAACGCGGTAAACATCACGCTGGCGATTTTCTGCGGCGCCAGGGTGGCGGCAAATGGCAGGTTCAGCGCAGCCATCAGGTCGACTGCCAATTGCGCCTTGTCCGTAGCCTCCACCAGCGCATCGGCTTGGCGATTGGACAGCACGGTCAGCACCCGGCTGCGCACTTCAGGCAGGTATTGCACGACCAGCGCCTGCGTCTTTGCATCCGCCACTTTAAGCGTCACGCCGACGTGCAGAAAGCGGGCGCGACCGCCCGGCTGCAGGTTGACGGTAAAGGGCTCCAATGCTACAAAAATAGGAGCGATTGGCGCAGCTAATACCGGCGTGTGGGCCTGCTTTGAGTAATAAAAGAAGTAATAGGCGCCCCCGGCGCCAGCAGCTGCTAGAACAAGCACTGCAATGAGAAGAAGGCCGAGCTTGCGTTTCTTGGGAGGGGTCGAATCAGGGGTGCTGGTGGCCATGGGAATGTGTCAAAGTTTGAACAGCAATTGTTGGTCAGAAGCACCTGTAGGCATCGCTTGAAAACAAGGCGGAAAGCGCGTCAACTCCGGCTTTTGGCGCGGGCAGTGAACCCCCCGTCGGCTGCTCAGGCGTAGATATCGACGAGGCTTGCGCTTAGTCGCGCTGGCGCCTGGGCAAGACGCGTGGCTAGCGCTGGCGCCTCGGGCACGGTGACGGTTCGGTAGCTGCGCTGGCTGGCCTGCTCGCCCGGCCTATCGGCAAAGGCTTGCTGCTGTTGGTTTTCCGAGCTGACCGAGGTGTTGCCCAGGCTGATGCCGCTGTCTGCCAGCGTACTGCGCAATTGCGGCAAGGCCGCTTCAATCGCCACGCGCACCGATGCATGGGCTGACACAAAGCTCGCCTGCATCTGCTGGTCGTTCATGCTCAGCGTGACTTTCAAAGGCCCCAGCCCGGGTGGGTTGAGCTGCAGTTCGGCCAGCGGCTGGCCCGCCTTGCCCATGTGCACGATTTGCTGGCCCAGCGACTTGCCCCATTCGCTGCTGCCCACGTCGGGCGCCAACGATGCGGTGCTGGCGGCCTCGGGCGCGGCGGCGTTGGCAAGGGCGGCCGCGCCTGGCAGTGGCGCCGCCGGCAGGGTAGTGGGCAGAGTGGCATCGGCGCTGGCCGGTGCCACGTCCGGAACGCTGACTGCGCTGATGGCCGCGCTGTCGCTGGCTGGCGCCGCCACGTCAGCGGAAACTTTGGCAGCGCCGCGCGCTTGAACGGCGCTCAAGTCAAGGCCTGCATCTTTCACGGCATGCATGCCGGTCAACTCAACGGCGCCCTGGCTGTCGCGTTTTTCTGACTGACCACCCAGGCCGCTCTCGGGCGCGGCGTTTTGGCTGGCTGTGACGGCAGGGGTCAACGCGAGAGCGGCGTTGTCGGCCATGGCAGTAAGCGCGCTGGTTCCGGTAGCTTTTGCGCTGGTTGCGCTTGCCGCTGGCGTGAGCGGGATGGCCAGCGCGCTCTGCCGTGCGGTGTCCGCGTTCAATGCGGCCGCAGCGGCAGGCCCGTCTGGCGCGGCCTTTGTTGACAAGCCAGCGAGCGCCGCCGCAGCGCTGGCAGCCAGGGTGTTGTCGCGTGCAGCTGCGCCTGCTGACGCTACGCCGGCTGTTGTTACGGTGGCCGCAACCGCAGTACCACCTGGCAGCGCTTTGACAACCCTGCTTTCCAGCGGCACCAGGCCCATCGCCATCGCATTGATCAGATCTTCCACACCAGTTTTGGCTTTGTCGGATTGGCGCTTGGCGGGCGCCGACTTGTCACTGTCTTTGTCGGCTGTCTTTGCGGCCGGCTCCAAAGAACGCGACAAGGCTGCGCCAAAACTGCCAGCGCCGTCTTCGGCTGGCATGTCGCCGCGCGCTGATGTGTTGGGCGTCGGACTGGCTGATGGGCGCGGCGCGCCGCTGGACGAAAGAATCAAGGACATGGCGTTTCCTCTGGTCAGGTCATCAGGTCATCAGGCGAGCTGGCCAAAGTTGGTGTTGCGCGCAGCGTAGAAGCGGCGCGACGTGCGCTCGTCGTTGTCTTTCTGCTCGCGCTTGTTCAGAATTGCCAGCGCCTGCTGGCGCGCGCGGTCAGCCAGCGTGTCAAAGGACGTGAGGCGGCGCTTGCTGTGCTGCCAGTCGCTGCGCCCGCTGGCGAGCCGGCTGTCGGCCTGCAGCATCACGGCGCGTTGCTGCTCTATCGCGCCATCGAGCGTGCCGATGAAATGCTGGAAGTTGCGCAGCTGCGCGGCCGCCACACCCGCGCGCATCTGCACTTGCAACTGATCCAGGTATTCCTGGCGGTACTGCAGCAGCATGTCGAGCTTGCTGGCGGCGCTGATGTGTGCGGCCTGCAACTGGCCGAGACAGCGCGTCGCTTCGTCGGTTTTGCTTTGGGCCAGTTCAATCAGGGTGTCTAGCGGTAGATGCTTGGTCATGGTGTTTTCTCTGGCAGAAACGTGTGGCGGTTAGCCGGCGTGGAACAAGGCCTGCAGGTGGCCGATGGAGGCGGCATAGTCGGCGCGCTCCAGCATGCCCTGCTGCAAAAAAGACTCGATTTTTGGATACAGCGACACGGCCCGGTCGAGCTGTGCGTCATGGCCCGGCGCGTAGGCGCCCACGCTGATCAGGTCGCGGTTGCGCTGATAGCGCGACAGCATCTGCTTGACGCTGCGCACCGCCTCAAATTGCTCGGGGTCGATCAGCGCCGTCATGGTGCGGCTGATCGACGCTTCAATGTCTATCGCCGGGTAGTGGCCGGCCTCGGCCAGGCTGCGCGACAGCACGACGTGGCCGTCCAGAATGGCGCGTGCCGCGTCGGCAATCGGGTCTTGCTGGTCGTCGCCTTCGGTCAGCACGGTGTAAAACGCCGTGATGGAACCACCCAAACCTTCTGCATTGCGCGCACCGTTGCCGGCGCGCTCCACCAGCGCCGGCAGTTTGGCAAAGACCGATGGCGGGTAGCCCTTGGTGGCCGGCGGCTCGCCCACAGCCAGCGCAATTTCACGCTGGGCCATGGCGTAGCGCGTCAATGAATCCATGATCAGCAAGACGTTCTTGCCGCGGTCCCGAAAGTATTCGGCCAGGCAGGTGGCGTAGGCCGCGCCCTGCAGCCGCAGCAGCGGCGAGGTGTCGGCCGGCGCTGCCACCAGCACGGCGCGCGCCATGCCCTCCACGCCCAGCGTGTTCTCGATGAAATCCTTGACCTCGCGGCCGCGCTCGCCAATCAGCCCGACCACGATCACGTCAGCGCTGGTGTAGCGCGCCATCATGCCCAGCAAAACGCTCTTGCCTACGCCGGAGCCGGCAAACAGGCCCATGCGCTGGCCGCGTCCCACGGTCAGCATGGCGTTGATGGCGCGCACCCCGACATCGAGCACCTGGTCGATCGGTGCACGCGTCAGGGGGTTGATCGGCGCGGCCGCCAGCGGAACCTCCAGGTCAAATTTCAGCGGGCCGAGGCCGTCAAGCGGCCGCCCGGCCGCATCGACCACCCGGCCCAGCATGCCATCACCGACCGGCAGGCGCTTGGTCCGGGGGCCGGCGCCATGGCCGTGGCCCATGGGCGACTCCAGCGCGTAAACGCGGGCGCCCGGCAGCAGTCCGTCCACCGCGCTTTGCGGCATGAGAAAGAGGCGGTCGCCGGCGAAACCGACAACCTCGGCTTCTGCGGTCTTTTGCGCATAGCCGGGCGGCAGTTCAATCAGGCAGTCGCTGCCCACCGGCAGGCGCAGGCCAACCGCTTCCAGCACCAGGCCGACCGCCCGGGTCAGCCGGCCATAGCTGCGCACCGGCACACTCAGGCCGACTGCGCGGCGTGCCTCGCCGAGTGCCGACTGCCAGGCGGCTAGGTGTGGGCTGGTGGCGACGGGGGGGGGCGTGTCAGTCATGATCGGTGCTTGAAGAAGCATCAATGGCACTCGGTGGCGTCACATGGCGAATCAGTGCTGCGGCCACACGTTCCCAGCGCGTAGGCAGGGTGGCGTCATATTCACCGCTGCTCGCCAGCACGCGGCAACCGCCGCGCTGCAGCGTGGCATCGACGCGTATGCGCCAGCCCGCGGCCTGCAGCTCGTCGGGCAAATGTTCTTTCACCAGCGCCGCGTCCTCGGGGTGCAGCAGCAGCTGCGGCATACCCAGCAACACCGGCTCGGCCTGCAGCAGTTCGCGCACCACAGTCAGCATGGCCTGCGGATCGGCCTTCAAGGCCTGGCCCAGCACCTGTCGCGCCAGGTCCAGCGCCAGGGCCAGCAGGTCGTCGGCGATCTGTTGATCGGCTCCGCGCAAGGCGCCGGGCAGGGCTCCGGTCAGTGCCTGCAATTGCGCGGCTTGCGCCTGCACCAGGGCCAGTCCGGCGGCGTGGCCGTCGGCCAGCCCGCGTGCATAGCCTTCGCGGTGGCCGGCACTGTCGCCAGCCTGCTGGGCCAGCAGCCGCAGCCCCGCCAGTTCGGCTTCGTCAATCAGCAAGACCGGTTTGAGCGGCTCCAGCGTGGTACCCGACGCGTCGCTGCCACCGGCGGCGCCAGCCTGCCAGTCTTCGGCAATCGACGTCATTTCCCAGCGCTGCCAGGCGCTTAGCTTCACCGGGACTTCGCCGGCAAGGCGGGTGGCCGGAAACAGCGGCGAAAACTTCTCTGCGTCCAGCCCCCGAGACAAGGCGGACTTGTCATACATATGCGTCGTCGCCTTTTCCGCCCAGCACCAGCTCGCCGGCGTCGGCCAGGCGGCGCACGATCAGCAAAATGCTCTTTTGTTCGGCTTCGACCTGCGACACCCGCACCGGGCCGCGGGCTTCGATGTCTTCGCGCAGCGTTTCGGCGGCACGCTGCGACATGTTTTTCAGGAACTTCTCGCGCAGCTCGACGGGCGCACCCTTGAGCGCAATGATCAGCGACTCCGACTCGACCTCCTTGAGCAGCAGCTGCACGCTGCGGTCTTCGAGTTCGAGCAGGTTCTCGAACAGGAACATCTCGTCGATCATTTTTTGCGCCAGCACCGCGTCCTGCTCACGCACATGCTTGATCACGCCTTCTTCCTGCGTGCTGGTCATCAGGTTGACGATCTCTGCAGCCACCCGCACACCACCCAGCCGGCCGCGCTTGACGCCTTCGCCCGACAGCATGTCATTGAGCACCTCGGTCAATTCCTTGAGGGCCGACGGCTGTACGCCACCGAAGGTCGCTACGCGCATCACGGCATCGTGGCGCACCCGATCCGGCAGTATTTCCAGCACCTCGGCAGCCTTCAGGCGGTCCATGTGGACCAGCAGTGTGGCGATGATCTGCGGGTGTTCGTCGCGAATGATTTCCACCACTTCCTTGGCGTCCAGCTGGTTCAGTCGCTCGATTCCGCCGGCCGATGCATTGGACTGGGCAATGTCTTGCAGCAGGTCAGCGGCGCGGTCATCACCCAGCGCCTTGTTCAGCACTGCGCGCAAATAGCTGCCCGAGTCCAGATGCAGGGCTGAGTACTGCTCGGTCTCCACGCGAAACTCCTCCAGCACCGCGCTGACTTCGTCACGCTTGACCTGCGACAGGTTGGCCATGGCCTCGCTCATGGCCTGCACTGCGCTGTGCGGCAGCTGCCGCAGTACGCTGCCAGCGCCTTCTTCGCCGAGCGACATCAGCAGGATGGCGCTTTTTCGTATGCCGACTTCCATCATGTCTTTTCCATCCAGTTCTGAATGACCATGGCCACCATGCGAGGGTCATTGGCGGAGGCGGTCTGCGCGTACTGCATGTTTTCCTGATGTCGCTGGCCTTCGCGTTGCGCGGCTTGAGCCTGCACGCCGGCAACCCCCGGAGCGCCCGCGAGGTCGGGCTGCGGCACGAAGTTGCCAGGCAGCGGCGCCACGGCCGGCGCCGGCTGCAGATGTTTGCGCAGCAGCGGCCGCAGCACGGAAAACCAGACGAACAGGGCTAGCAGGCCCAGCAGCAGGTATTGACCAGCAGTTTTTGCCATTTCTATGTTCCCCGCCTGGCGCCATGCCGGCACGTCAACCGTCTCAACCACATCACTTGCAAACGCGCTGTTCACCACGTTGACCGAATCGCCACGCTCGCGGCTGAAGCCCATCGCTTCCTTGACCAGGTTCTGGATCTGCTCCAGTTCGGTCGCCGACAGCGCCTGGGCTATTGGCTTTCCCTTGACGCCTGCGGCGACGCGGTAGTTGACCACCACCGCCACCGACAGCCGCTTGATGCCGCCCGCGCCCTGCTGTGTATGGCGGATTGAGCGGTCCAGCTCGTAGTTGGTGGTGCCGTCCTTGCGTCCGCTGCCTCCGCTGCGAGCGAGGCCGCCCAGCCCGCCCACGCCACTCAGTTCGGTGCTGATCTTGAGCTGGTCCACCACCGGGGCGCCGAGCTTGGGCGCCCCCGGTGCGGCGGTCGAAATCGGTGCGACCGGGTTGCTCTGGGGCTGGTTCGTCAGCGCGCCCGGCACACCGCCTGGCGTGCTGTTGCCCGGCTGGGCGGACTCGCTCGACTGCTGGCTGCGAATTGCCGCCGTGCCCGGTTCCTGGTTCGGTCGGTACTTCTCGTCGGTCGCCTCGACCACAGAAAAATCAATGTCGGCCGTCACCTGCGCACGCACATTGGTCGGCCCGACGATGGGCTGCAGGATCGCTTCGATGCGGCGGATAAAGCCCTGCTCGATCTCGTTGGTGTATTTGAGCTGGCTCACATCCAGGCCGCGCGTGCCCGAATTGGCCGCAGACAGCAGATTGCCCGCCTGGTCCACAACCGTGACGGCCTTGGCCGACAGCTCGGGCACGCTGCTTGAAATCAAATGCACGATGGCGCTGACCTGGCCCTCGTCAATGCTGCGCCCGCGGTGCAGCGTCAGCACCACAGAGGCGCTCGGGCTTTTTTGTTCACGCACAAACAGCGAAGGCTTGGGCAGCGCCAGGTGCACGCGCGCCGAGTCGACCGCCGAGATCGAATTGATCGAACGCGCCAGCTCGCCTTCGAGCGCGCGCTGGTAATTGACCTGCTCGACAAACTGGCTGGTGCCAAACTTCTGGTTGTCCATCAGCTCGAAACCGGCCGAACCGCCCTTGGGCAGGCCCTGCGAGGCCAGCCGCAGCCGTGCTTCAGGCACCTTGTTGGCGGCCACCATCAGGGCGCCGCCGCCCTCGGCAAACTTGTAGGGAATGTTCATCTGCTGCAGCGAAGCGATGATGGCGCCGCCATCGCGATCCGACAGATTGCTGTACAGCACGCCATAGTCCGGCGTGCGGTTCCACAGCCACAGCGCCGCCACGGCCGCCACCAGCATCGACACGCCAATGGCCAGCGGCAGGCGCGGGTTGGCGCGCAGCTGGTCGAGCAGAGAGCCGGAGGGGGCAGCACTCATGGACTCAAAGGCCCTGTGAAGTGGCTGGAACGAATGAAGAAGCGGAGGGCATGGACAGCAGGTGTTGAAGAGGGCAAAAAGGGATGGGCGGAGCCGGCGACAGTGGAAAGGGCACTTGGGCCTTGGCGCAGATTGTCCGAGTGCGCCTGCGCACTTGATCGGCCGAATAGCCGGGGCTTTTGCCATCTTTTGCCACGATGCGCGCCCAAGCCCGCTGCTACGCTTGCGGCATTGACTCTTAGCTACGGGCGCGCCTGCCGCCCCCAGGAAAAAACCATGGCTATCACCTCCATCGAATCCGTGCTGCAACAGATGCGCGCGTTGACCCAGGCCTCCGACCGCCCCGTTTCATCGGGAGGCGAGGTCGCCAGCGGCGGCTTTGCTGGCGAGCTGAAAAAGTCGCTGGACCGCATCAGCCAAGCCCAGGAAAGCGCATCCAGCCAAGCTGAAGCGTTCGAGCTCGGCAAGCCCGGCGTCGCGCTGAACGACGTGATGGTCGACCTTCAAAAGGCCAATATTGGCCTGCAACTGGGCTTGCAGGTGCGCAACAAGTTGGTCGCGGCTTACCAGGAAATCATGAATATGCCGGCTTAGGGCGTGCCTGCGCCTTTCGTGTAGTCGCACTTCACGTTGATTTGCTATGGAAGTAATAGCTTGAGTGCTGTCCCGCAAATAACTGTCCATGAAACCGCGTCTTTCACTGCAGGGCCGCGTTGCCAATCCTTGCGATACCTACGGGTATCGCTGCGGTTGGCGCCTTGCCCTACGGCGAAATCCATCGGTTTCATTTTGGCCAGCTATTTGCGGGACAGCACACCAGGCCGGATTAGCCGAAGGGCATCGGCCGACATGCCAACGCAAATGTCAGGCGCGAACCCCGAACCCTGCCGGCAAGCTTCGCATCCACCGCATTCGCCCATGTCGGGTTAGGCCTTTGTCTAAACCCGACCTACGAAGAGGAAAGGAAGTCAAGGAGCAAGCCAGGAGAGTAAAGCGATGAAGTCAAGGAGGCTGATGAAGCAAGTGAAGAAAACAGGCTAATTTGTAAAAGTCAAAAATATTCGGTCAGACCTCTAAAGGTTTTGATACATGGGGCCGATAACTTGAATAACGGTGGCTTGCACAGTGTTTCGGCAAGCAAGGCCAGCGTAACGGCAAGTTAGCCGAAGCATGTCTTCAGTCATCAACACCAATGCCCTTTCCCTTCTCACGCAGAACAACCTCAACAAATCGCAAGGCGCGTTGAACTCCGCCATTGAGCGGCTTTCTTCCGGCATGCGCATCAACAGCGCCAAAGACGACGCTGCGGGCCAGGCCATTGCCAACCGCTTCACCGCCAACATCAAGGGTCTGACGCAAGCCCAGCGCAATGCCAACGACGGCATCTCGCTGGCGCAAACGACCGAAGGTGCTTTGAGCGAAGTCAACACCAATTTGCAGCGTGTCCGTGAACTTTCCGTCCAAGCCGCCAACGGCAGCAACTCTGTTGCGGACAAGGCTTCGATGCAGGCAGAGATTACCCAGCGCATGGCTGAAATCGACCGCCTTTCGGCACAAACCGACTTCAACGGCGTCAAGGTTCTGAACTCGAGCCAGTCCCTGACCATTCAGGTGGGCGCAAAAGACAATGAA
>NCGI01000234.1 GCA_002256925.1 Polaromonas sp. 28-63-22 | reverse complement strand
CACGCTATCCGGCACATAAAACTGCGTCTTTTTGCCCATGGCGGCGTTGCAAATCCTCGCAATAGTGGAACTATTGCTGTGGTTTACGCCTTGCCCTGACCAAAAATCCATCAGTTTTATTTGTACCGTCAAGCATGCAACACCACACTAGTTCTTGAACAAATCCAGAATCCGCTTTTTCTCGTCGGACGGTTGCGTGTCTGGCGCCGGCGCGCCAAAACCCGATTCGCCCGGCGCGGGTTGCTGTTCGCCGCCGGCCGCGTTGGGGTCGTGGCTGCTGCCGCCCAGGCTGGCCACCCCGCCGCCCCGGGCGTACTCGGTGTAGTACCACTCGCCGCCCTGATTGACCACGCCTTCCGGTGGCGGGTATTCGGCCACCGGCACGCCCTTGAGCGCGTACTCCATGAAATTGATCCAGATGGGAAGGGTCAGCCCGCCGCCGGTTTCCCGGTCGCCGAGCTTTTTGGGCGTGTCGTAGCCCATCCAGACCGCGGCCGTCAGCGTCGGCTGGTAGCCGACAAACCAGGTGTCGATGGAGTCATTGGTCGTGCCGGTCTTGCCGAAAAGATCGGGCCGCTTCAGTGTGGCCTGGGCCTTGGCGGCCGTGCCCGAGCGCGTGACCTCCTGGAGCAGGCTGTTCATGATGAATGCGTTGCGCGCATCGATGGTTCTCGATGCCGCCGTCAGCACCGGCGGTTTGCTTTCAAGAAGCACCTTGCCGCGCTGGTCGGTAATCCTTGAGATCAGGTAGGGGTTGACGCGGTATCCGCCATTGGCAAAGACCGAATAGGCCGTTGCCATCTGCATCGGCGTCACCGAGCCGGCGCCCAGCGCCATCGTGAGGTAAGCAGGATGCTTGTCGGCTTCAAAGCCGAAATGGGTGATCCACTCCTGTGCGTACGGAGCACCGATCGCCTGCAGGATGCGGATCGAGACCATGTTTTTTGACTTTTTCAGGCCGGTACGCAGACTCATCGGGCCTTCAAAGTTGCCGTCGTAGTTTTTCGGCTCCCACGGCTGCCCGCCCGTGACGCCAGCGTCGAAGAACAGCGGAGCGTCGTTCACCACCGTGGCTGGCGTGAAGCCCTTTTCAAGCGCTGCCGAGTAGATAAACGGCTTGAAGCTCGAACCTGGCTGGCGCCAGGCCTGGGTCACATGGTTGAACTTGTTTTTCTGGAAGTCAAAGCCACCGACCAGCGCGCGCACGGTGCCGTCTCGCGGGTCGAGTGCCACAAAGGCGCCCTCGACTTCCGGCAACTGCGTGATTTCCCAGGTGTTCTTCGGCGTCTTCATCACGCGGATCAGCGCACCACGACGGATCTTGATGTTCGGGCCGGCCTTGTCCGCAAGACCCGACTGCGCAGGCTTGAGGCCTTCACCGGTGATCTCCACGGTTTCACTGTTCTGGCGCATCGCCAGTATCCGTTTGGGCGATGCTTCGAGCACCACGGCCGACATCACGTCGCCGTTGTCGGGATTTTCTGCCAGCGCTTCGTCAATCGCGTCTTCGATTTCCTGCGCCTTGGACGGAATATCGATGAACTTCTCCGGGCCACGGTAAATCTGCCTGCGCTCGTAGTCCATGATGCCCTTGCGCAAGGCCTTGTAGGCCACGGTCTGGTCGGCCGAGCGAAGCGTGGTGGTGACATTCAGGCCGCGCGTGTAGGTTTCTTCGCCGTACTGGTTAAAGACCAGCTGGCGTACCGTTTCGGCGACGTATTCAGCATGAATTCGGCCAGCGTCTGGCCCGGTTTTCAGTTTGAGTTCTTCGTTTTTGGCGGCAGTAGCCTGCTCGGCGGTGATGAAACCGTTCTCCTGCATGCGCTCGATGATGTAGAGCTGGCGTGACCGGGCGCGTTTCGGGTTGGCAATCGGGTTGTACGCAGACGGGGCCTTGGGCAAGCCCGCGAGCATGGCGGCTTCAGCGATGGAGATGTCTTTCAGCGGCTTGCCGAAATAGGCCTCGGAGGCCGCAGCAAAACCGTAGGCACGGTTGCCGAGAAAAATCTGGTTCATGTAGATCTCAAGAATCTGATTCTTGGACAACAGGTGTTCGAGCTTGAAGGTCAGCAAAATCTCGTAGATCTTGCGGGTGTAGCTTTTTTCGGCCGACAGGTACACATTGCGGGCAACCTGCATGGTGATCGTCGAGGCACCCTGGCTTTTGGCCCGACCCATGTTGGCAAAGCCGGCACGGATGATGCCGAGATAGTCCACGCCGCCATGGGAGAAAAAGCGCGCGTCCTCAATGGCCAGTACCGCGTCTTTCATGATTTGCGGAATGTCCTTGATCGGCGTCAGATTACGGCGCTCTTCGCCAAATTCTCCAATCATCACGCCATCGGAGGAGTAGACCCGGAGCGGCAGTTTGGGCCGGTAGTCCGACAGGTCCGAGATGTCCGGCAGATTCGGGTAGGCGACTGCCAGCGCCACGGCCACGAAAAGCAGCAGGCTCGCGGCCCCCGCCACCAAAAGCCCCGCCCCCCACAGTGAGAGCTTGAGCAGCCATCGGATCCACGCGGGTGATGCGGAGGATGCGGGTTTCGGGGATGAAGGCGTTGAGGGCTGGGAGGGGTTTGAGGGCATGCAAACAATCGTGGATAGACACCAGCATTATAAAAATCCGGCGGGCGCCTTGCGGGCCAGGGTAAAGAAGGTGTTTCGGCGCTCCACGCGGCCTCGACACTTTTACCGTGCCCGCTACTAACTTACCTGCGCTTGCAACACCAGACTTCGTGAAGAGCGTCGGCTTTTGACAACGTTTGGGAGTTACAAAATGAGAAAACTCCTTACAACACAAAGAGCTTGCTGCTACTATTCAAGCGATTTCTTAAGTATGCAAGGCTACATATTAGCCGTCATTTGGGGACCGCCTTGATCTCTCTGGGATCGTTATTTAACCGCCAACAACCCGCTTTGCTGGGCATCGACATTAGCTCGTCGAGCGTCAAGCTGGTGGAATTGAGCCGGGATAGCGCCGGCAACCTGGTCCTTGACCGCTGCGCCATCGAGCCGCTTGAGCGCGGCTGGATCACCGACGGCAATGTCGAGAAATTTGACGAAGTGGCCGAGGCCGTGCGCCGGCTGGTCAAAAAGAGCGGGACACGCACGAAAAACGTGGCCATGGCCCTGCCGGCCTCAGCGGTGATCACCAAGAAGATCATTTTGCCTGGTGGAATGACCGAGGCCGAACTTGAGCTGCAGGTTGAATCTGAAGCCAACCAGTACATCCCCTTTTCACTCGATGAAGTTAGCCTTGACTTCTGCGTTGTGGGGCCCAGCGCCACGTCCAGCGGCGACGTTGAGGTGCTGATCGCAGCCTCCCGCAAGGAAAAAGTGCAGGACCGGCAAGGTCTGGCCGAAGCCGCCGGTTTGAAGCCTATTGTGGTCGATGTCGAGTCCTACGCCTCGCGGCTGGCAACCTCGCGGCTGATCGAAAACCTCCCGAACAAAGGCGTCAACACCATGGTTGCCCTGTTTGAAGTCGGGGCTTCGACCACCAGCATGCAGGTGATGAAGAACGACGACGTGTTGTATGAACGCGACCAGGCCTTTGGCGGCGCGCAATTAACGCAGTTGATTGTCCGGCAGTACGGCTTTTCGCCCGAAGAGGCGGAGGCCAAAAAACGCAGCGGGGATCTGCCCGAAGACTACGAGTCCGGTGTCCTGAAGCCGTTTGTGGACAGCATG
>NCGI01000017.1 GCA_002256925.1 Polaromonas sp. 28-63-22 | reverse complement strand
CGGCTATCGCCGCGTTCTTTATCTTCGTCTTGCTCGTCGGCATACATGCTCCTTGTCGTCATGCTATGCCTCGCACACAAAATTCAGGACAGGCTCCAGTACGTGGCTGGGTTATGCCATTGCCAACGTCTGGTGCTATAGCCTGGGTGTCCTGATTGCCATCACCACGCCCAGTACTGATCTGGTCGCCGCCCTGCTGCTGGCACAAGGCGGCCTGATCGCACTGGGGCTGATTCTCATCGACGAAGTCGACAACGCCTACGGCGACCTTTACTCAGGATCGGTTGCAGGACACAGCTTGGTTCCGCGCTGGACCGTGCGGCATTGGGGCATGGCCATGGCGGTGCTTTGTACAGCCCTGGCCCTGCTGCTGCCAATGCACAGTCTGGAGCCCTTCCTGCTGATGCTGAGCTCAGTTTTCGTTCCCCTGTACGGGGTGATCCTGGCGCGCCTTGCGGGCCGTACGACGGTCGCTCCATTGGCCATGGGGCCATCGGTTAACCACAGCGCCGTGGTGATCTGGCTTGCAGGTGTTGCCGGTTATCACCTCTGCACCCAGTTCTTGCCGGGCTGGGGCGCCACGCTGCCTACGCTGGCGTTCACCTTTACCGTGGCACGCCTGACCCGACCTGCGATGCCGCTGGCGGCGCAAAAGGTCTGAGCCGCATCGGGTACGGCGCGTATCCGTGATTCAGGGGTCCATCGCCATGGCCTGTCCGTACGCTGGCACCCGCCCTGAGTGCAGCTCGGACAAATTCCCTGGCTGCCATTACAGCCTCCAGCAAAGGGCAGCCCAGGGCAAGATGAACGGCTAGGGCAGTCGACAAGGTGCAGCCGGTTCCATGCGTGTTGGTGGTCATGATTCGCGGGGCGCGCATCCAGTGCGTAGCGCCGTCGCGGGTCACCAGCAGGTCGCTGACCCGATTGCCTGGCAGATGCCCTCCTTTGAGCAGCACGGCCTGCGCGCCGCGCCCGATCAGTTCCCGCGCAGCGACCTCCATGGCGTCTTCGTTGGCTAGGGGCCGTCCGACCAGAAGCGAGGCCTCATCAAGATTGGGCGTCACGACAGTGACCCGATGAAATAACTCGCTGACCAGTACCGCAATGGCCGGATCATTGATCAATACTGCGCCGCTGGTGGCGACCATGACTGGGTCAAGTACGACAGATTTCAGTGCATGTCGGTCAATCGCTTCTGCGACTGTGCGCACGATGTCCGACGAGTGCAGCATGCCAATCTTGACGGCGTGAACACCAAGGTCTTCGACGACTGCATCGATCTGATCGCGCAGCATCTGTGGCGGAACGCCATGAATCGCCCTGACTCCCACCGTATTCTGGGCAGTCAGTGCCGTGATGGCGGTCATGCCGTAGCAACCCAGCGCGGCAACGGTCTTCAAGTCCGCCTGAACACCCGCGCCTCCACTACTGTCGGAACCGGCAATCGAGAGTACTCGCGTGTATTCGAAATCTGAAAGCTTGCTAGTCATAGAAAAGATACCGTAGCGCTAAGTACGTAGTGGCCTGCACAGTCTCCGATTATCGGACAGCGGCTTTCATACCTGGGGGAGCCGTCTCGGCAAAGAAAAAGCCTGAATCCCCTAGGGCATTCAGGCTTGAAAAGGTGGCTTCTTGGTCTTGTTTCAGAGAAACGCAGCCGTCCACTCACATACGAAACATCAGTCTTGTTTGAAATTGGCCAGGAAATGTGAAATATCGTCGAGTTCGTTGTCCTTCAATCCATAAAGCGATGCCGACATGATGGTGTCCCGCCCAGGACCAGAATGATCGCGAAACTGCTTCATGGCATAAAGCAGGAAAACCTCCTGTTGACCCGCCAGTCGGGGAATTTGCTGGCGACCGGCGTAGTCTGGCAAGTGGCACGTGCCGCATAGCATCTTGCGCGACAGATCCTGTCCGCGCTGGTACTTCACTCCGTCGATATTCCCCTTCACTTTCGCGGGGGTCTGGCTGGAAAAATAGGTCGCAAGCTGAATAATTTCAGGGTCTTTCACATTGTCGAGAATACCTTTCATTGGCGGAATGTCGCGCAGGCCCTCCCGAATCAAGACCAGCTGGTTCTCTAAAAAGACCCGCGGCTGGCCCGCTAGCGATGGAATGGCGGCGATCTGTGAATTGCCCAGAGAACCATGGCAGGCCGCACAGAGAGCAAGCCGCCCGGCATCCGGTAGCTGGGCCTTCACGTGACTCACCAGAAAAAGCAGGGAAACCGTTGCCAATGCCCTGCCAAGTGTTTTGACTGTCTCAGGGTTTGGCATACGAGATGCGGTAGATGGCGCCGAGCTGCTCGTCAGAAAGCAGCAGCGATCCATCAGCCATCTGCATCATGTAGGTGGGGCGTCCAGAGAAGGCCTCGGTTTTTTCATCGAGAAAACCAGTAATGAAGGGATTGACTTTGGCGTTCTCTCCGTTGGCGTCCGTTTGCACCATGACGACGTCATATCCGCTTTTTTTGGTGCGGTTCCACGACCCCTTGCGGGCGATCAGCATCGCATTTTTGTATTCTGCGGGGAACATCTTGCCGGTGTAGAAGTGCAGACCCATGTTCGCAGCGTGAGCGCCCATGGTTCGCACGGGAAGGGTCACACCATCGCAAGGCTTGTCCTTCTTGATATCCGGGTCTGCGATAGCGTTGGCGTGGCAATAGGGGAACCCAAAGTTCAGCCCGGTCTTGGTGATGCGGTTGAGTTCATCCTCCGGCGTATCGTCGCCCATCCAGTCGCGACCGTGATCGGTAAACCAGAGTTCCTTCGTCACGGGATGCCAATCGAAGCCTTGCGTGTTCCGGATGCCGGTGGCGATCACCTCCATGTTGGAGCCATCTGCGTCATAACGACGAAGCTGGGCGTACTCCGGGGTAGGAAGTGTGCAGATATTGCACGGGGCACCAAAAGGAACATAAAGCTTGTTGTCCGGGCCGAAGCGGATGTATTTCCAGTTGTGGTGCTGCTCCGGCGGAAGATTGAATTTAGCTGTCAGATCGACCGGCTGAACATTCGGATTTTTGTCGATACCGTCGTAGCGAAGAACCTTGTCAATGGCCATCACGTAAAGAGAACCATTGTGATAGGCCACGGCAGGCTGATTGAGCTTGTCGACCACCACGCGGCTGGTGCGCTCCTTGCCGTTGTCAGTGATCTCGTAAACCCGCCCAATGCCACGCGTTCCAATGTAGACCTTGCCACTTTCACCGGCCGCCATCGCACGGCCACCCGGGGTACCCGAGGACCATATCTCGGCCTTGAATCCAGCAGGCAATTTGAGGTTCTGGACCGGAATGTCCGAGGCTGGGGTTGCTGTCAGCTTGCCCGCATGCGGAGCAAGTCTGGAGTCTGCCATATCGGCTTTACGGCCCTGCTGCCATGCGGGGGGCGGAGGCGCCGTTTGTGCTGTGGCCAACGTCGTGGTGAACACGAAGAGCGACGCGAGAAGTGCAGATTTATGAACCATTGAAACTCTCCGTTCTGTGATTTTTGCAACGACCGTTGGCATGCTAACTTTACCGTCAGAACGTCTGCAGAGGGTTTCCACCTAGCGCCCGTAGCCACAGCATTCGGCGAAGAGGCAAGTCGGCCGCGCCCGATGGAACAGGTGGCCGTCATGTTTGCTCTTCTGAGCATCCGCGATGCGGAACGCAAAAAGGCCCGAATGCAGGGCATTCGGGCCTTTCGGCTTTACGTTCGATGGCTCCTCAACCTGGGCTCGAACCAGGGACCTACGGATTAACAGTCCGGCGCTCTACCAACTGAGCTATTGAGGAACGTAGCCCTCGATTATAGCGTTAATTTCTAGCTGACTCCCTGCTCACGCTGTTGCAAAACAGGATGTTGACGTACTTTCCCATCCTCCGAGGTATGCACCCCCATGTGGTGAACGAAGTCGCCCTGCGCGTCTGTACTGAAGCTCGACTACCATGCAGAAAAAGTATTGACTACTGTCCCGTATCTTTTCGCAATCTACCCAATTTATGCCTTGCCTGAAGTTCCGACACTAACGTAACGCATGGGAAAGTTACCTCGCCCCATACCTTGGTTGCTGGAAGGTGATCACTTTCCTTCTGTCTGCGATGCATGGGCTAACACGGACCCTGCCCCAGGCTTGCTTGCAGCGGGTTCGACGCTTGAAGTTGACAATCTGATCCGGGCTTACTCCCAGGGGATCTTTCCGTGGTTCAGCCTGGGGCAGCCCGTGCTGTGGTGGAGTCCGGATCCCCGCATGGTGCTTGACCCTCAAAACTTTCGTTTGCACCGCTCACTACGAAAACGGCTTGTTCACTTTCGGGATGATCCAGACTGTGAAATCAGGATGGACCATGCGTTCGGTTCGGTGATCGAGGCCTGCGCCACAAAGGAACGGACTGGCCAAAACGGGACCTGGATAGTGCCTGAGATGGTCAGCGCCTATCGCGCCCTGAACCATGCGGGGCATGCACACAGCATTGAAACGTGGATTCATGGACGGCTGGCCGGAGCGCTTTACTGCGTCAACTTGGGGGGTATGGTTTTTGGGGAATCCATGTTTGCGCACGAGACAGATGCGTCGAAAATCGCAGTGGCTGCGCTGGTGGCCTTCTGCCTGACCCATGGAATAGCGATGATCGATTGCCAGCAAAATACACGTCATCTGGCGTCACTGGGGGCTACCGAAATCACGCGGGAACGCTTTGTGGCGCACGTCGCCGAGAGCAGCACCCGCACGCCTCCCGGCTGGCGTTTTGACGTCCTATACTGGAATCAGCTGTTGCCAGACCGCCCGGCCTCACGACCGTGACACACCTCAAAGATCTACCCCTTCAAACCCTGCAGTTTTACGCGACGGCTCCGTATCCGTGCAGCTATTTGCCGGGAAAGCAGGCACGATCGCAAGTGGCGACACCGAGCCACCTCATCCACAACGACGCTTATTCGGAACTTGTTGCAAACGGCTTTCGGCGTAGCGGCATGTTTACGTATCGTCCCTATTGCGATGGGTGCCAGGCCTGCGTACCTCTTCGGGTGCCGGTCGCGACGTTCAAACCTGATCGCAGCCAAAGGCGCGCGTATGCCCGGCATGGCGCCTTGCAGGCGAGAATTCTCAAGCTCTGCTTCATGCCAGAGCACTATCAGCTCTATCTACGCTACCAAAATACGCGGCACGCTGGCGGGGGCATGGACCACGACAGCATTGACCAATACACCCAGTTCCTGCTGCAAAGTCGGGTGAATTCAAGGTTGGTGGAGTTTCGCGAACCCGCACCCGAGGGTCAGTGCGGCGCGTTAAAAATGGTTTCCATTCTGGATGTTCTAGACGACGGCATTTCTGCGGTCTATACGTTTTACGAGCCGGATGCTGGTGCGAGTTACGGCACCTACTGCGTGATGTGGCAAATTGATCAGGCCGCCCGACTGGATTTGCCACATGTGTACCTCGGTTACTGGATCGCGCAGAGTCCAAAAATGAACTACAAGGCCGGTTTTCAGCCTAACGAAATTCTCTCGGACGGTCAGTGGCGCTGTCGGCAGGGCGCGAAAAATCTGATTTTCAGGAAAAGCGGCGATCCAGACGCCGCAACCTGAAGGGCGCCTTTGTGCCGGCTGATCATTTCACAAGATAAAATTTCATGCAGAAAGTCTGCCCATGAAAAACCACGACACAGCCCTTCCCGCCAAGCCCAACGTACAGGTGATCGAGCGTATCTTCACACTGCTTGGGATACTGGCCGACCGCGAAGACACGATGTCCCTGAAGGAGATCAGTGAAAAATCAGGGCTTCATCCATCGACCGCGCACCGCATACTCAATGATCTCGCAACGGGACGTTTCGTAGAGCGGCCGGTGGCCGGCAACTACCGCCTCGGCATGCGGCTTCTGGAACTCGGCAATCTGGTGAAGGCCCGCCTGAACGTTCGCGACGCTGCCATGGCGCCCATGCGGGAACTCCATCAACTCACCCAGCAACCGGTCAATCTGAGCATGCGACAGGGCGATGAGATCGTCTATATCGAGCGCGCATACAGTGAACGATCGGGCATGCAGGTGGTCCGTGCAATCGGCGGGCGTGCTCCGCTTCACCTGACTTCTGTAGGCAAGCTGTTTCTTGCCTTTGACGACCCCCAGCGCCTGCGCACCTACGCTACCCGTACCGGCCTGTCAGGCCATACGCGCAACAGCATCACTCAGTTGCCCGTGCTGGAACGGGAGCTCGCAAAGGCGAGGCAGTATGGAATTGCCCGCGACAACGAGGAACTGGAGCTGGGTGTGCGCTGCATGGCAGCAGGCATCTATGACGACCAAAGCAGGTTGATCGCCGGGCTTTCCATCTCGTCGCCCGCTGACCGGCTTGATGAGGCCTGGCTACCCAAACTGCAGGCGACAGCGAACGAAATATCCGCCGCCCTCGGTTACAAGACGAAATGACAACTGCCGTTGGAAGATTGCCGCGCGCCCGCTGCATACGCCACATGCCATGTCCACACGAGGAAGGTCAATTCGTAGCAAGTTCAGGTGCCAACGACCAAGTGCGCGCGAATTGACCCGACCCGGCTGACCCACGTTTTGGCTGTCTGGACCCGGGTGCCCGCAGACGCCAGTGCTCCAGGCTAGCAGTTAGCCGGCGTTTGGCTTGGCGGAGGTGCTGATGTTGATTTTGTGATCCGCCATGGGCGTGGACTCCACCCAGCGCCGAACACGCTCGGCGTCGCCCAGCCGACTGAGTTTGCCGGCGGAATCAAGAAAAACCATGATGAGCTTGCGACCTGCTATTTTCGTCTGCATAACCAGGCACTGACCCGCTTCCGATATATAGCCAGTTTTCTGCAAACCGATATCCCAGTCGGGGTTTTTGACCAGTCGATTGGTATTGTTGAACTGCAATGTGCGGCTACCCACGGCCACCTGGTAGCCCGTTGAAGTCGACAGTTCACGCAATACGGGATCGGCGTACGCCGCATTCACCAAAGTGGCCAAATCGCGTGCGCTGGACTGGTTGTGGCTGGACAGACCCGTAGGCTCCACATATACCGTATCCTTCATCCCCAAAAGCCGGGCTCTGTCATTCATCAGACGAACAAAGGTCGCCATGCCACCCGGGTAAGTTCGTCCCAGTGCATGGGCCGCCCGATTTTCACTGGACATCAACGCCAGATGCAGCAATTCGCCGCGTGTCAGCTCAGTCCCAACCTTCAGCCGCGACCGGCTCCATTTTTCAGTATCGACATCGTCCTGGGTCACCATGATCGACTCATCCATCGGCAGCTTGGCGCTGTTGATGATCAAGCCCGTCATGAGTTTTGTCAGGGACGCGATAGGAAGCACCGCCTGTTCGTTCTTGCTAAAAAGCACCTCCTTCGTGTCCTGATCGATCACCAGGGCAACGCTGGATTTGAGATCCAGGGCATCGTGAGAGGCCTGCAGCCCAGCCAGTTGTCCGAAGGATGGCTTGGCAGGCACAACCGCCAAAACGGCCCCACGCCGCTTCCCGCCAACAACAACCTTCACCCGTTTGCGCGATGTAACCGACTTCTTGGAACTGGTTACCTTCGTTACGTGATGCTTTTTGACGATTGCACGCTTGGGCGTGGCCGCTTCCGCTGCCGGCGTTGCGAGGGCTATCAGAACAGCCAGGGTTCCTAACACTTTTAACGCATGACTGAAAAGCGGGTGAGGCATGGTGTTTGTGTGTTTTGGTTGCAACTTGCAGATGACGCGAGTGTATACAAATAGAAAAAGTCACGCAATATCAAAAACTTGCGGAGGTTTCCTAAAAATGCGATGGACTTGCGTTCGCTTCCACGCTTTCACTACACCCAAAACGACAAAAGACGGCCAAGTCGTTGATACCAAAGGAATAAACTGAACGCGGCCGGTCCATCACCCCTGGGCTGCAACCCGATCAGCCTTGCTCTGCAACTTGTTCAGTGCGCTCAAATAGGCTTTCGCAGATGCAACAACGATATCGGGATCGGCCCCGACCCCATTGACCACGCGGCCACTATTCTGCAATCGAACGGTAACTTCGCCCTGGCTTTCGGTCGACCCACTGATGGCGTTGACCGAATAAAGCACCATCTCGGCACCGCTTTTCACATGCGACTCAATCGCTTTCAAAGACGCATCCACCGGACCGTTGCCATCCGACGCGCCCTTGACTTCCACACCGTCGATCGTGAAGACCACGCTGGCCTGCGGGCGCTCGCCGGTTTCACTGTGTTGGGACAGGGACACATAACCATACTGTTCCCTGTCATGCGTGACGCTTTCGTCACTCACAAGTGCGAGGATGTCTTCGTCAAAGATTTCACTCTTCCGGTCGGCGAGCTCCTTGAATTTGGCAAAGGCCAGATTGACATCAGCCTCGCTTTCCAGTTGAACGCCAAGGTCCTGAAGCCGTTGCTTGAAGGCATTTCGTCCGCTGAGCTTGCCCAGGACCATTTTGCTGGCGCTCCAGCCAACGTCTTCTGCACGCATGATCTCGTAGGTCTCACGCGCCTTCAACATCCCATCCTGATGAATGCCTGAAGCATGGGCAAATGCATTCGCACCGACCACCGCCTTGTTCGGCTGCACCACAAACCCGGTCGTCTGGCTAACCATGCGGCTGGCGGCCACGATGTGCAACGGATCGATGTTCATGTCCAGGTTGAAATAGTCTTTGCGTGTTTTCACGGCCATGACGATCTCTTCAAGGGAACAGTTGCCCGCGCGCTCCCCCAACCCGTTGATGGTGCATTCCACCTGCCGCGCACCGCCGATTTTCACACCGGCCAGCGAGTTGGCCACGGCCATGCCTAGGTCGTTGTGGCAATGCACGGACCACACCGCCTTGTCACTGTTCGGCACGCGTTCACGCAACGTCTTGATGAAATGACCGTACAACTCCGGCACTGCGTAGCCCACCGTGTCAGGTACGTTGATGGTGGTGGCGCCCTCGTCAATCACAGCCTCCAGCACACGGCAAAGAAAGTCGACGTCGCTGCGGTAGCCATCTTCGGGACTGAACTCGACATCAGCGACCAGGTTGCGTGCAAAGCGCACGGAAAGCCTCGCCTGCTCAAGAACCTGTTCCGGTGTCATGCGCAGCTTTTTCTCCATGTGCAGGGCGCTGGTAGCAATGAACGTATGGATTCGGGCCGAGCGCGCGCCCTTCAGGGCTTCGGCGGCGCGCGCGATATCCCGGTCGCTGGCGCGGGCGAGCGAACAAATCGTGCAGTCCCGGATCGCGTTGGCAATTGCCTGGACCGCCTCAAAGTCGCCGTTGGAGCTTGCCGCAAAGCCGGCCTCGATGACATCCACTTTCAGCCGCTCCAGCTGGCGGGCAATGCGAAGCTTTTCGTCGCGCGTCATGGACGCACCCGGGGATTGCTCGCCATCGCGCAGCGTCGTGTCGAAGATGATCAGTTTGTCAGTCATGGCGGGCTCCTGGGGTAAGGACTGCGCAAGCAGTCTGGCTGCGCGATCAAGACGCTATGGTAGTCGTGCCGGCGCGTGCGCTGGCGGTACTGCGCTGCACGCCACTGACAATCGCCTTGAGCGAGGCAGAAACGATGTTGTTATCCATTCCGACACCGAAGAGGGTTGCTCCGTCAACGCGCAGTTCGAGGTAAGCAACGGCCTGCGCGTCGGCACCGGACCCGGTGGCGTGCTCGTGGTAGTCGAGTACCCGGGCCGATCGCCCGGTTGCAGCGTTCAAACCGGAGACAAAAGCGTCAATCGGTCCTGTTCCAACCCCTTCGATCAACTGGCTTTGGCCCCACATCTGGACCTCGGCCCGGATGGTGAATGATTTTTCTCCAGCCGTCCCGGTCTCCTGAATGACAAGGTTCTGCGGTGCATCGGTAGTTCGAAGGCCGTATTCCTTCTCAAACAGAGCCATGAGATCGTGCGCCGTCAGTTCCTTGCCCGTTTCATCCATCACCGCCTGGACGACCTGGCTAAATTCAATCTGCAGGCGGCGCGGCAACTCCAGGCCAAACTCGCTCTCGAGCAGGTAGGCAATGCCACCCTTGCCGGACTGACTGTTGACGCGAATGACGGCTTCATAGCTACGCCCCAGATCCTTGGGATCAATCGGCAAATAGGGCATGTCCCAGAGATCATCTTCCTTGCGGGCAGAAAAAGCCTTCTTGATGGCGTCCTGATGCGAGCCCGAGAAGGACGTGTAAACGAGGTCCCCAGCATAGGGGTGGCGAGGGTGCACAGGCAACTGGTTGCAGTGCTCGACGGTCCGTCGAATCTCGTCGATTTCCGAAAAGTCCAGCCCTGGCGAAACACCTTGCGTGTAAAGGTTCAGCGCAATGTTGACCAGGTCGACATTGCCGGTCCGCTCACCATTGCCGAAGAGACAGCCTTCAATGCGGTCCGCGCCCGCCATCAATGCCAGTTCGCCGGCAGCGGTTCCGGTGCCGCGGTCGTTGTGTGGATGCACTGAAAGCACGATGGCATCGCGCCGAGCCAGGCGGCGGTGCATCCACTCCATCATGTCGGCAAAAATATTGGGTGTGGAATGTTCGACGGTGGAAGGCAGGTTGATGATGCACTTGCTCGTCGGCGTGGGTTGCCACACTTCCGTCACGGCATCAACTACGCGTTTCGAAAATTCAAGTTCCGTACCGGACCACATCTCGGGGGAGTACTGGAACGTCCAGTGGGTTTCGGGCTGCCCTGCCGCAAGCTCGCTGAAAAGCCTGGCATTGACGGTCGCCAGCTTGACGATTTCATCCTCGTTCATGCCAAGAACCACTCGGCGCATGACGGGCGCAGTCGCGTTGTAAAGGTGAACGATGACTTTCTTCGCCCCTTTAAGCGATTCGAAGGTTCGGCGAATGAGGGGCTCCCGGGCCTGGGTGAGGACCTGAATCGTCACGTCGTCCGGCACCCGACCGTCGTCGATGAGGCGTCGCAGAAAATCAAACTCCACCTGCGATGCCGACGGGAAACCGACTTCAATTTCCTTGAAGCCAATCTTCACAAGCATCTCGAACATTTTGATCTTGCGCGCAATATCCATGGGCTCAATCAGGGCCTGGTTGCCATCGCGCAGGTCAACACTGCACCACACTGGCGCGCGCGTCAGCACGGCGTCTGGCCAGGTACGGTCACGAAGGTGCACGGGGGTAAAAGGCCTGTATTTCCGGGAAGGTGTTTTCAGCATGATCATCTCGTGAGGAAGGTTGCGTCTCAAAACCAGCAACCCAAAGCAAAACGGCCCGTTGCTGGTGCAAACGGGCCGTGGAATGAGGTGTACGCGTGTGCGCTACCGTCTCCGCCCGTTGGCAGATAGCAGTAGTGCTAGCGAAATTTTTGTCATGAGTGGCAATGTATCACAAAACCCGGGTTGGCTGAGCGCGATTGAAGCGGGCTATTTGTGAAGGCCGCGCTCGTCGGGCTCGTCCGTCGACGTTGAAATAACGCTGGTCTGCTGCCCCTTGGCCTTGCGCCATCCGTAGATCACATAACCCGAGATGCCATAGACGACAAACAGTCCGAACACCACCGTCGGCGGGTCGATGTTGATCACGGCAATACCCAGGGCAATCAGCACAATGACGGCGAAAGGAACGCTTCGCTTGAGGCTCACATCCTTGAAGCTGTAAAACGGCACGTTGGTAACCATGGTCAGGCCCGCATAGAGCGTCAACGCAAACATGATCCAGCGAACCTCGTTACCATCCACGCCGGCTTCGGCCATGAGCCAGATGAAACCAGCCACCAGCGCCGCAGCGGCCGGCGACGGCAAGCCCTGGAAAAAGCGCTTGTCAACCACCGCCGTGTTGACGTTGAACCGCGCCAGGCGCAGCGCCGCACAGGCGCAATAAACGAACGCGGCAATCCAGCCCCAACGACCCAGGCTTGTCAGCGCCCACACGTACGCGATGAGCGCCGGGGCCGCGCCAAACGACACCATGTCGGACAGGGAATCCATTTGCTCGCCGAAAGCGCTCTGCGTATTGGTCATGCGCGCCACACGGCCATCCAGACTGTCGAGCACCATCGCGCTGAAAACGCCGATGGCGGCCTGATCAAACCGGCCGTTCATCGCCATCACGATCGCGTAGAAACCGCCAAACAACCCGGCCAGCGTGAAGAGGTTGGGCAAAATATAGATGCCCTTGCGACGTTTGCGCGTCAGCACCTCGATCGAAGCGGGAGCGGAATCTGTACCGTCATGCATAAAAGTAGCTCCTGGCCCATAGGGGACGTGCGCAAGCAGCTACAAAAAACATAGCTAGCGAGTCGAGCACGGCATCAGCACCGCGATCTGCACGAACACGAAAAATCATGCAGGAAGGATACCAAACCGCGCGTGGTGACTAAAAAAAACCGCGCAAGGGTATGCGCGGCTTGAGAAGGTTGCACAACGGGACCGGCCGGGCCCCGAAGGCCCATCAGTTGCGGGTCTGGTCGACCAGCTTGTTCTTGGCGATCCAGGGCATCATGGCGCGAAGTTTTTCGCCCACGATTTCGATCTGGTGCTCGGCGTTCAGGCGACGACGGCTCAGCAGTGTTGGCGCACCCACGCGGTTTTCGAGCAGGAAGCTCTTGGCGTACTCGCCCGTCTGAATGTCTTTCAGGCACTTGCGCATGGCGTCCTTGGTGGCCGACGTGACGATGTTCGGGCCAGTGACGTATTCGCCGTACTCTGCATTGTTCGAGATCGAATAGTTCATGTTGGCGATACCGCCTTCATAGATCAGGTCAACGATCAATTTCAGTTCATGCAGGCATTCGAAATACGCCATTTCGGGTGCATAGCCGGCTTCCACCAGGGTCTCGAAACCCGCCTTGATCAGTTCGACCGTACCGCCGCACAAAACGGCTTGCTCGCCGAACAGATCGGTTTCGGTTTCTTCGCGGAAGTTGGTTTCAATGATGCCGGCCTTGCCACCGCCATTGGCCATCGCGTAGCTCAGGGCCAGGTCACGGGCCTTGCCGCTCTTGTCCTGGTGCACCGCCACAAGATGCGGCACGCCGCCGCCCTGGGTGTAGGTGTTGCGCACGGTGTGGCCAGGGGCCTTCGGTGCGACCATCCAGACATCGAGATCGGCGCGGGGCGTCACGGCGCCGTAATGCACATTGAAGCCGTGGGCAAACGCCAGCGAGGCACCCTGCTTGATGTTCGGTGCCACATCGTTGGCATAGACGGAGCCGATCTGCTCGTCCGGCAGCAAGATCATCACGACATCGGCGGCCTTGACGGCGTCGGCCACTTCAGCGACCTTCAGGCCAGCTTTTTCAACCTTGGGCCATGAGGCACCACCCTTGCGCAGGCCGACGATCACTTTGACGCCGCTGTCGTTCAGGTTTTGCGCGTGCGCGTGGCCCTGGCTGCCGTAGCCGATGATGGCCACAGTCTTGCCCTTGATCAGGCTCAGGTCGCAATCTTTGTCGTAGAAGACTTTCATTTTTTTCTCTTTCGAAATGATGGATAACGTGTGGCGAAACGCCCGTCGACAGGCTCAGGGCGAACGGTTCACGCTGGTCGCCTTGGCTAAGTCCGTTCGCGTTGAGCCTGTCGAAACGCGCGCACGGACAACTGAAATCAAACCCTCAGAATTCGCTCCCCGCGTCCAATGCCGCTGGAGCCGGTACGCACGGTTTCAAGAATCGCACTGCGCTCGATAGCCTCAAGAAACGCATCGTTCTTGGACTGGTCACCGGTGAGTTCAATGGTGTAGCTTTTTTCCGTCACGTCGATGATGCGGCCACGGAAGATATCTGCCAGGCGCTTCATTTCCTCGCGCTCCTTGCCGACCGCGCGAACCTTGACCATCATGAGCTCGCGCTCGGTATAAGAGCCCTCGGTCAAATCGACCACCTTGACGACTTCAATCAGCCGGTTCAGGTGCTTGGTGATCTGCTCGATCACATCGTCAGATCCGGTGGTTTGAATCGTCATGCGCGAAAGACTGGGGTCTTCCGTCGGCGCGACGGTCAGACTTTCAATGTTGTAGCCCCGGGCTGAAAACAAACCCACGACGCGGGAAAGGGCGCCCGGTTCGTTTTCAAGTAGAACGGCAATGATGTGTTTCATGTTTTTCTGCGACTCCTCTTTTCGCCGCCCTCCCCCGGGCACGGTAATGCGCGGGTTTGGCGGGCAATAGATTCGTCGATCCTGATAGTTGATATGCTTCGAAACGCTATCGAATTAGTAGCTGCTTGCGCAGGTATTACCTGGGCTGGAGCCCTATTTCTTGTAAATTACAGATCTTCCGAGCCCAGCAGCATCTCATTGATGCCCTTGCCGGCCTTGACCATCGGAAACACGTTTTCGGTCGGATCGGTACGGAAGTCCATGAACACCGTGCGGTCCTTCAGCTTGCGCGCCTCGCGCAGCGCCGGCTCCACATCCTGCGGTTTTTCGATCAGCATGCCGACGTGCCCGTAGGCTTCAGCTAGCTTCACGAAATTGGGCAGCGCATCCATGTAACTGTGGCTGTACCGGCCTTCGTAGTCCAACTCCTGCCACTGGCGCACCATGCCGAGGTAGCGGTTGTTGAGCGAGACGATCTTGATCGGCGTGTTGTATTGCAGACAGGTCGAAAGCTCCTGAATGCACATCTGCACCGAGCCCTCGCCGGTAATGCAGAACACTTCCGATTCAGGCTTAGCCATCTTGATGCCCATGGCGTAGGGGATGCCGACGCCCATGGTGCCCAGGCCGCCCGAGTTGATCCAGCGGCGCGGCTCGTCGAACTTGTAGTATTGCGCGGCCCACATCTGGTGCTGGCCAACATCGGACGTGATGTAGGTATCGGCGTCCTTGGTCAGGTTCCAGAGCGTTTCAACCACGTACTGCGGCTTGATGACATCGCTGCTGCCCATGCTGTACTTCATGCAGTCGCGCTTGCGCCAGCCCTCGATCGTGCCCCACCAGCCGCCCAGCGCGTTCGCGTCAGGCTTGAGGCCAGACTCCTTGATCATCGCGATCAGCTCGGTGAGCACGTCCTTGACGTCGCCGACGATGGGGATATCGACCTTTACGCGCTTGGAGATGCTGGAGGGATCAATGTCGATGTGAACGATCTTGCGTTCGTTCTGCGCGAAATGCTTCGGGTTGCCGATCACGCGGTCGTCAAACCGTGCACCCACAGCCAGCAGCACGTCGCAGTTTTGCATCGCGTTGTTGGCTTCGTAGGTGCCGTGCATGCCCAGCATGCCGAGGAATTTCTTGTCGCTGGCGGGGTAGGCGCCCAGTCCCATCAGCGTGTTGGTGCAGGGGTAGCCCAGCATATCCACCAGTGTGCGCAGCTCGCTAGAGGCATTGCTCAGCAGCACGCCGCCGCCGGTGTAGATGTAAGGCCGCTTGGCGTTCATCAGCAACTGGAGCGCCTTGCGGATTTGCCCGGTGTGGCCCTTGCGCACCGGGTTGTACGAGCGCATTTCGACGGTTTTTGGATAACCGGCGTAAGGCGTTTTGTTGAAGGACACGTCTTTGGGGATATCGACCACGACCGGGCCGGGCCGGCCGCTGCGTGCGATATGAAAAGCCTTCTTGAGCGTGTCGGCCATGTGCCGCACGTCCTTGACCAGGAAATTGTGCTTGACGATGGGGCGGGTAATGCCGACGGTATCGCATTCCTGAAACGCATCGAGACCAATCGCATGCGTGGGCACCTGCCCGGTGATGATCACCATGGGAATGCTGTCCATGTAGGCCGTGGCGATGCCGGTCACGGCGTTCGTCACGCCCGGACCGGAAGTGACCAGCGCCACACCGACATCGCCGGTGGCGCGCGCATAGCCGTCAGCGGCGTGCACGGCGGCCTGCTCGTGGCGCACCAGAATGTGCTGGATCGTGTCCTGCTTGTAGAACGCGTCGTATATGTGGAGGACCGCGCCGCCGGGATAGCCCCAGATGAACTTGACGTTTTCGGCCTGCAGCGACTTGATGAGGATTTCCGCGCCGCGCAGATCTTCGGGGCTGGATTTGGCAGATGCGGCTGCCGCAGAAGCGATTTCCGCTTTGGATATTTCCATGATGAACCTTTGTGAATTTCTCTGACGAAATACCTTGGGTGCCTCTTCGCCCACTCTTGTGAAGCGGCCTTGAGACTTGAGACCAAAACCATGGGCAGACACATAATCTGCCGGGTTGTGACCCGTTTGCCTGATGAATTGCAACCAGCATTATCGCACCGCACGCTGCGCGCGGTTATCTGGCGGGCCGAAAAAGCATGAAATCCGTGGACGAGCGCGGCCCGGTGCGATAATTTTCTGGCGCCGACCCCGGGAGGCATCCGACAAGCCGCTCACCAAGCACACCCTGACAATAGCGCTGGACACACTGGAACCCTGAACCGTTGGCAACCGAACAAGAACTTTCTGATTTCCTGAAGAACGTTGAGAAGCGGGCCTTCAAACGCAGCATTTATCACGTACGGGACGAAGAAGCTGCGCTGGACATCGTTCAGGACAGCATGATGAAGCTGGCCCAGCACTATGGCGACAAGCCTGCGGCCGAGCTGCCGATGCTGTTCCAGCGCATTCTTGCCAACACCACGCTGGACTGGTTCCGGCGTCGCAAGACCCGCAACGCCCTTTTCTCCAATATGAGCGACTTCGAATCCGCCGGCGAAGACGGGGATTTCGATATTCTTGAAACTTTGGAGTCCCTCAGCAGCTCTGAAGGTACAGAAAGCGCCCAGGACGCCACTGAGCGGGCGCAAATATTGCAACAGATCGAACTGGCGGTCCAGGATCTGCCCGGTCGTCAACGAGAAGCGTTTCTGATGCGTTACTGGGAGGAGATGGACGTGGCCGAAACGGCCCTCGCCATGGGTTGTTCGGAAGGCAGTGTCAAAACGCACTGTTCCCGTGCAGTTCAGGCCCTCAGCAAATCGCTGGGCGCCAAAGGGATAAAACTATGACCAATTCGTATCAACAACGCGCTGAAATCATTCAGGACCGGTTCGGTCTCAAGACTGCTTCGTATCTTTCAGCGGGCGCTGCCGCTCTGCCGCACGATATTTCCGAACGCCTGCGCGTCGCGCGCACCCAGGCGGTGGCAAACCGCAAAACCGGGCGCCTCGACACTGCCGTGCAGGTGGTGGGCGCGGGCGGCAGCGCCACGCTGGGATGGGGCGGGGGCGGCTTCGGCTGGTGGGCACGCATTGGCTCGGCGCTGCCACTTGTGGTGTTGGTGGTCGGGCTGCTGGTCATCAATTCGATTCAAAACGACAACCGCGCGCGGGAGCTCGCAGAAGTCGATGCTGCGCTTTTGACCGACGAGCTTCCCCCTGCTGCCTTTGCCGATCCCGGTTTTATCCAGTTCCTCAAGACTACGCGCTGACCTGTTTCAGCGCCTGACCCGTGCCCGACCGCCAACCTTCGCGTCCCATGACTCCGGCTGATTCCTCGCACTGCCCGCAGCAACAACCGACTCGCGTACCCACGCAGTCGGCTGAAACGGCCGCACCCGGCACCCCCTTCAAGGCGCAAAAGGTTGCCACCATGCGCGGCCCCCAGACATGGGGGCTCTGGCAACTGCTCGCCGGCAGTGTGTTCCTCGCAACGTCCGCAACCAGCTTTTCGCAGCCTGCACAACCGGCCAAACCGGCCCCGGCAGCGCGCAAGCACGTGGCGGCTGCCACACCCGCCAAACCCGTCGTTTCGCGGCCGGTATGGGCTGAGCTGACGGTGCAGCAGCAACAGGCGCTCAGGCCCCTGTCCTCGGACTGGGACACCATCAGTGAGGCCCAAAAACGCAAATGGCTTGAAATCTCCCGGAGCTACCCCTCGCTGACGCCCGAGGAGCAAAACACCCTTCACAGCCGCATGATCGGCTGGGTCGGCCTGAGTGCCCAGCAGCGCGCCCAGGCCAGGCTTAACTTTGCCCGCACCAAAGAATTGTCCAAGCAACTGACGCCCGAGGAAAGAAAGGCGAAGTGGCAGACTTATCAGGCCCTGAGTGCGGAAGAAAAACGCATCCTTGCCGCCAAAGCCAGGCCCAAGCCAACCGGGGCAGCCACGGCGGTCAGGCCGGTTGCTCCGCAGAAACTGGCCGTGATCACGCCGCTGCCGGGCCCTCACAGCACCGGAGCGCCGCACAACCCTGCGGCGGTACAAGTGCGTCAGACGGGTGATCCAGCCGAACTCGCACGCAGCCTGACTGGCACCGGCAGCGCCACCGCCAAACCCTGAGTTTTCACAGGGCGGTTTTCAGTCACGCCGTCCCCGTCGTTCGCCGGCAAGCACCGCCTCCGTAGCCCCTGCGCAAGCCCCCCGGTTCCAGTCGCCCCCTGAAGTGGTAAAAGATGCGCGGCGAACCGGCCGCCTGCACAGCACCCACAATCGCCCACGACACGTACCCTCCCCGCAATAACTTGAGGCATCAGCCATTGAACGCGATTCTTCCTCCGACTCCCTCCGTCTGGCGCCGTCTGGCGTGCTGGATTTATGAAGGCATGCTGATGTTCGGCGTGGTTTTTTTGGCGGGCTATTTGTTTGGCACGCTCAGCCAGACCCGCAATGCGATGGACAACCGCCACGCGCTGCAGTTGTTCGTTTTTGTCGTTTTTGGCATCTACTTCGTCTGGTTCTGGGCCAAAGGCCAGACACTGGCCATGAAAACCTGGCATATCCGCGTGGTGGGACGGGACGGCGCGGCCATCAGCCAGCAACGCGCCCTGCTCCGCTACCTGCTCAGCTGGATGTGGTTTCTGCCGCCGCTGGCAGCCAGCTGGCTGCTGGGCTTGTCGGGCCTCCAGGGCGGTCTGCTGACCCTGGCGTGGGTGCTGGTATGGGCGTTTTCTTCACGCCTGCACCCCGAACGACAGTTCTGGCACGACGCCTGGGCCGGTACGCGCCTGGTGAACTGGACAGTGCCGCCTCGGGTAAGCGGCGCGCCCAAGGCAAGCGCCCGTACTTGATGCACGCTGCCGGGCGCCAAGCACGCCCGCCAGCATCGCCAGAAGCTGCCGAAAAAGGGGCGAAAATATCGCCATGCACAAACCCGCCCAGTTTCCAGACCAGCCGCCAGCCGCAGGCGCCGATACCCACCCGGAGGGGTCCCCTACCTCCCGGCGCGACTTGCCGGCCAATCCGCAAAAAAACCGGCGCGGACTGGAACGCGTCTGGCACGCCACCGGTTATTCCCTTGCCGGACTGAAAGCGGGGTGGCACGAAACGGCGTTCCGGCAGGAGGCCCTGGCATCCATCGTGTTGCTGCCGGCAGCTTTCTGGCTGAGCCGTAGCTGGGTCGAAAGCGTGTTGCTGGCCGGCACGGTCGTGATCGTCATGATCATCGAACTGCTGAACACCGGCATCGAAACCGCCATCGACCGCATCGGCCCCGAATGGCACGACCTGTCCAAGCGGGCCAAGGACATGGGCAGCGCGGCAGTTCTCCTGAGCCTTGTGCTGTGCGCCGGCACCTGGCTGATGGCGCTGTTCGCACGTTTCGCCAACTGAGACCGGGACCGATGAAGCCTGCTTTTTCGCTATGCGTGTACTGCGGCTCCCGCACCGGCGATGATCCCGCCTTTGCCGCGCTGGCTGAACAGGTCGGCACGTGGATTGGCAGCCATGGCGGCCAGCTGGTGTACGGTGGTGGACGCAACGGCCTGATGGGCATCGTGGCCGACGCGACCCTGGCAAGCGGCGGCCG
>NCGI01000233.1 GCA_002256925.1 Polaromonas sp. 28-63-22 | reverse complement strand
CGCAGGCCCCGGCGCACCGGCTCGCCCGCAGACAACGGTGCCTGCAAGCCGTCCGGCCGGCGCACCGGCGCCGTGTGCATCGCGTTGTCCAGCGGCGAACCGAGGCGTAGCGTCGTGTCGCGCAGGTCGGGGCCCGCCGGACGCAAGGTGGGCGCCCGGTTGTCAAGCGCCGGGCTGCGGTCGGTCGGGTACCTGTCCGCCGCGCCCGGCATTGCCAGGCCAGACCCTTCAAACGACCCGCCGTGCATCCCCGGCCCCGACGGCCAGCCGGACGTGGCGGGCACCAGCGGGTACTGCGGGTAGGGTGAATAGGTCGGCTGTGACGGGAACGCGGCCTGGGACGGATGCAGCGGCGCGTTGCTAACCTGCGCATGCGCCAGCGGCAGCGCCAGCAGCAGCGCCACAGACCATCCACCCACACAAACAGCACTGCGCATGGCAACTCCCGTCATCAGATTTTCAGCGATCCGCAACACCCTACCGCAAGCCGCGCCCTTGTTTCAGCCCGCCGGAAACCAACCCCACCGAAGGCAGGCATTCTGGCGTGCGGCGCCAGTCGCCCGGCACGCACGGTTATCGGTGTTTTAGGCCTGCAGGCCAGGTGATATCTGCGTCATCAGCTATCAATTATGTAGCGACACACTGGCTCACCGGCTCACCGGCTCACCGGCTCCTGGGCTGACGGGCTTGCGGCCAGCACCAGCCGCAGGCAGGTGATCTCCGACGGCGCGCCAAAGCGCTTGGGCGGCCCCCAGTAACCGGTGCCCCGGCTGGTGTACACCCACAAATCCTGCAGACGCCGCAAGCCCGAGGTGAACGGTTGCTGAAACCGCACGAACAGGTTCCACGGCCAGAACTGGCCGCCGTGCGTGTGGCCCGACAACTGCAGGTCAAAGCCGGCCTGCGCCGCCGCCGCCGCGCTGCGCGGCTGGTGCGCCAGCAACACGCGCACGGCGTGCTGCGGCGCGCCCAGCAGCGCGGCGGCCGGGTCGCTGCGGTGGGACTCGTCGAAATGATGGGCGTTGAAATCCGTCACGCCGGCCAGCACCAGTTCGGCGTTCGCCACGGCCACGCCATGCCGCAACACCACATGCTCGTTCATCAGCACCGTCAGGCCGAGCCGCCGTAATTCCACAATCCACGCCTGCGCGCCCGAGTAGTACTCGTGGTTGCCGGTCACAAAAAAAGTACCGTGGCGCGACTGCAGTTCCGCCAGCGGCGCCACATGCCGCGCCAGCTCGCCCACCTTGCCGTCCACCAGATCACCGGTGATCGCCACCACGTCGGCGCCCAGCGCATTGACCCGGCGCACGATGCGCTGCAGGTAAGCCAGCCGGATCGTCGGGCCGACATGCACGTCGCTGATCTGCGCCACCGTGAACCCGTGCAGCGCCGCCGGCAAATCCCTGATCGGCACATCCACGCGTACCACCGCCGCCGTGCGCCGGGCATTCAGAAA
The DNA here is from genome assembly GCA_002256925.1 of Polaromonas sp. 28-63-22. GTDB lineage: Bacteria > Pseudomonadota > Gammaproteobacteria > Burkholderiales > Burkholderiaceae_C > Polaromonas. The sequence continues at coordinate 5,583 of NCGI01000233.1, read as the reverse complement.
GCCGAGCAGCGTCACCAGCAGCGCCAGCAGCGGCACCCATTCGGCCGACGCGGCGCGAAAGCCCTGCAGCGGCGCCAACGGCAGCACCAGCCCGGCCAGCCAGCGCAGCAGCAGCGCCGCATCGCGCAGCACGGTCAGCACCAGCAGCGACGAGAACAGGCCCATCAGCAGCAGGCCCAGCCAGGTCAGCACGTTCGCCAGCGGCGGCCTGGCCACACGGCCCGCCACCAAGCCGAGCGGCATCAGCAGCGCCGACAGCCCCAGGCCGGAGGCCACCAGGGCCTGGCCGACAGGAAACGCCGCCAGGTCGGGCACCAGGCGCAGGCCGATCCAGGTGTGAAGCAGCGCCGACATCGCCAGCAGAGGCAAAAGATTCATGACAGTTCCGGAAAAAAACAGGCCCGGACGGGGAATGCCGCCTTTGCCTGCCTGTGGCCACCCACCAGCAAGGCCCTTATATGGGCGCCGGAGCCGTGCATTCAATGCCCGGACACGCCGGCCCGTCCGCCGAAAACCCGGTAAAACAAAGCGACAATCAGCCGGGAAAAGCGACAGCTCGCCGCCGCCTTCGTTTCAACCTCTCACAAGTGCGACAAAGCGTGCCGACCAATCCCCCGCATTCCAAGCTACCCTCTGCCATGAAACTTCTTCCATCCTGCACGGCACCGGTTCACCGCTGAAAGTTGCCTGACCCCTGCGCCTGAACCTGCCTGCCGTGCAGCATCTGTCTGCACGCTGCGAACACCCCGCGTGACTGCCCGCCTTCGACGCCCGACGACTGACTGACCGAATTTTTCACCCTCCGCCCATGACTGCAGCCACCCTGGCCACCCTTCCCACCTCTTTCGAAATCAAAAGCGCCAACCTGCCGCTGGTCGCGCTGCTGCTCAAATCCACCGACCTTGACGTGCTGATGCGCGAGCTGGCCCAGCGGTTCGGCGACGAACCCGATTTTTTCGACCAGGATGCCTTGCTGATCGACCTGTCTCCGCTGCAGCCCGACGGCGCGGCGGCAGCGCTGGACTTTCCCGCACTCATCACGCTGCTGGGCCGCTACCAGCTGGTGCCGGTCGCCATCAAGGGCGGCAGCCCGCCGCAGATGATGGCCGCGCTGCAAGCCGGCCTGCTGCCCGTGCCCGACGCGCATCTGGTCAGCGGCCAGCCCAAAGCCGCGCCACGCAGCAGCGCCGCGCAGCCACCGCACGAAGTCCAACGCGTCGAGGCGCCCGCCCGCCAGGCCGCAGCGCCGGCGGCCGAATCAACACCGGCCAGCCCGCCGCCCAGCCTGGGCGCGCTGGTCATCGACAAGCCGCTGCGCTCGGGCCAGCAGGTCTATGCGCGCGGTCGTGACCTGGTCGTGCTGGCCATGGTCAATGCCGGCGCCGAAGTCATTGCCGACGGCCATATTCACGTGTACGCACCGCTGCGCGGCAAGGCCATGGCCGGCGCGCGCGGCAACACCGATGCCCGCATCTTCGCGCTCGAACTCAACGCCGAACTGCTCAGCATCGCCGGCGTGTACCGCACCAGCGAACACCCGCTGCCCGCGCATGTGCAGGGCAAGCCCACGCAGGTGCGGCTGGTGGCCACCGCCGAAGGCGACAAGCTGGTTTTTGATGCGATGAACTGATGAGGCCCTTCCCCGATTGACCCCCTCTCCCCCTGGGAGAGGGCAGGGGTGAGGGCCTCCCCGAATTTGCATCCTGATTTCTAATCTTTGACCTATAAAAAAGGACTTTCATTCCATGGCAAAAATCATCGTCGTCACCTCCGGCAAAGGCGGGGTCGGCAAAACCACCACCAGCGCCAGCTTTGCCACCGGCCTGGCGCTGCGCGGCCACAAGACCGCGGTCATCGACTTCGACGTCGGCCTGCGCAACCTCGACCTCATCATGGGCTGCGAACGCCGCGTGGTGTATGACCTCATCAACGTCATTCAGGGCGAAGCCACCCTGAACCAGGCGCTGATCAAGGACAAGCAGTGCCCCAACCTGTTCGTGCTGGCGGCCTCGCAAACGCGCGACAAGGACGCGCTGACCAGGGACGGCGTCGAGAAAGTGAAGTCTCCTCGGTGCGCGACTCCGACCGCATCCTTGGCATGCTGGCCAGCAAGACCAAGCGCGCCATCGACGGCAGCGACCCGATCAAGGAGCATTTGCTAATCACGCGCTACAACCCCAGCCGCGTCGACCAGGGCCAGATGCTGTCGCTCGAAGACATCAAGGACATTCTGCGCATCAAGCTGATCGGCGTGATTCCCGAGTCCGAGTCGGTGCTGCAGGCCTCCAACCAGGGCGTGCCGGCGGTGCACATGGAAGGCAGCGACGTGTCCGAGGCCTACAAGGACGTGATCGACCGCTTTCTGGGTGACCCCGAAAAGCCGATGCGCTTCATCGACGCCGAGAAACCCGGGTTTTTCAAGCGCCTTTTCGGGGGGAAATAAGGCATGTCGTTTTTCTCATTCCTGCTCGGCGAAAAGAAAAAGACCGCCGGTGTTGCCAAGGAGCGTCTGCAGATCATTCTGGCGCACGAACGCACGGCCCGCAGCCCCAAGCCCGACTACCTGCCCGCGCTGCAAAAAGAGCTGATCGCGGTGATCGCCAAATACATCCAGATCAATCCCGACGACATCAAGGTGGACCTGCAGCGGCAAGACAACCTCGATGTGCTGGAGGTGAAGATCGAGCTGCCCGACAAAAAGTTGAAGCCGGCTTGAGCGGCCCCGTTATGGATTTCCATCCCCGGAGGGCGCGCGGGCAAGAAACCGTGGCGCTATAACTTTAATAGCTGTTCGCGCAGGTTTTACCTGGGCTGCAGGCCTAAAGAATACTCAATGCGCGCCGCAGACGCGCAGCACCTCGGCGCCGTAGGCCTGCAATTTTTTGGCGCCGATACCGCTGATGCCGTCCAGATCGCCGAGGTTTTGCGGTGCCCGTTCGGCAATGGCGCGCAGTGTCGCGTCGTGAAAAATCACAAATGCCGGCAGGTTGTGTTCGCGCGCCACCTCGGCACGCCAGGCCTTCAGGCTGGCCAGGCGCTCCAGCGCGCCAGCGTTCAGGGCCGCTTCGGCCAGACCTTTCACCGACGTCTTGGTGACCCGCTTGCGACGATCACCTTTGACGCTCGCCGCCTGCTCGCGCAGCAGCACGCCGACTTCGCCCTTGAGCACCTGCCGCGCGTCGGGCAAGAGCTTGAGCGTGCTGAAGGCCTCGGCATCGACCCAGACCATGTTTTTGGCGATCAGCTGGCGCAGCACACTGCGCCATTGCGCCTCGCCCAGGTCCGCACCGATGCCGAAGGTGCTGAGCTGGTCGTGGCCGTACTGCACCACCTGCCGCTGGCCTGCTGCACGCGGTAGATGCAGCTGAGCATTTTTCTCGCCGCCTCCGTCGCGTCCCACACCGCCGGTGGATTCAAACAGTTGTCGCAGTTCCAACAACGCGCCCCCACGCTTTTCACTTCAACACCCCGATCGTCCTGAGCCTGTCGAAGGATGCCCCCCGCGGGGGCTGAACTTGCTTGGGGCGGCCCGGCGCTGCGTTCGTTGGCTTGCATGGTCTCGCCAAAGTACTCCAGCAAGCTTGCGCGGCGACAGTGGGTGCTTTCGGCCAAATTTAAGAGCGCATCGAGCTTGCCGCGCATCACACGTCCTGCAGGCCATAGACCATCCACGCGTCGGCGCTCTGGCCGTCGCGTCCGGCGCGGCCGGTTTCCTGGTAATAGCCTTCGATGTTTTTCGGCATGTCGAGGTGCGCGACAAAACGCACGTCGGGCTTGTCGATGCCCATACCGAAGGCAATCGTCGCCACCATCACGATGCCGTCCTCCCGCAGAAAGCGGTCCTGCCGCTGCTGACGCAGGCCTGAATCGAGCCCCGCGTGGTAGGCCAGCGCCTTGATGCCGGCGTCGGCCAGCATGCCGGCAATCTCTTCCACGCGCTTGCGCGACTGGCAATACACAATGCCGGCCTCGCCGTCGTGTTCGGTCTCGATGAAACGCAGCAACTGCCGTGTCGGGTCGGTTTTCTCGACGATGGTGTAGCGGATGTTGGGGCGGTCAAAGCTGCTGATGAAGGCGCGCGCGCCTTCCAGCTGCAGGCGCTCGATCATGTCCTGCCGCGTCAGCGCATCGGCCGTGGCCGTAAGCGCCATGCGCGGCACATCGGGAAAGGTTTCGTGCAGCAGGCTTAAGGACCGGTATTCGGGCCGGAAGTCATGGCCCCACTGGCTCACGCAATGCGCCTCGTCAATCGCAAACAGGCTCAGCAGCCCGCGCTCGTGCAGCGAAGCCAGCAGGCCCTTCATGCGCGGCGTGTTGATGCGTTCAGGCGCCGCGTAGAGCAGCGTGAGTTCGTTGCGCAGCAACTGTTTTTCGAGCGCGCTGCTCTCCTCGAACGTCTGCGTCGAATTGAGGAACGCCGCCGACACGCCGGCCTCCGTCAGCGCACCGACCTGGTCGTGCATCAGCGCAATCAAGGGCGAGATCACGATGGTCACACCGTGCCCGGCGTTTTGCCGCACGATGGCCGGGATCTGGTAACACAGCGACTTGCCGCCGCCAGTCGGCATCAGCACCAGCGCATCGCCGCCCGCCACCACATGTTCGACGATGGCCTGTTGCGGGCCGCGAAAACTGTCGTAGCCAAAGACCTGGCCCAGCACGTCCAGCGGTGTGGGCTGGCGGGCCGGTGCGGGCAGCGGCGGGGAGGAGGGCAGTGAAGACACGAGAGGCGGAGGGAGGGCGAGACGGTGGAGGGTAGGCCTGGCGCGCAAGTCGCTATCAAATCAATAGCTATCTGCGCAGGTATATTGTGGGCTGCAGCCCTGTTTGATCAAAAAAATAAGAGATGTGACTAGGGGGTCGACGTGCTGCCGGGCAGGGCGCACCACGCTTTCGGGCTCGCCCCGCCGACGCAGCCCCTATTGTCGCGGATAGTATCCAGCGCGGGTTCACTGCGATGGCCTGGCCCCCTAAAATAGACCCATGAAAAAGCCCCTCTACACGCGCGCGCAGCAGCTCCCCGGGATTCTCGAACAGCGCATTGTGATTCTGGACGGCGCGATGGGCACGATGATCCAGCGCTTCAAGCTGAACGAGGCGCAGTACCGGGGCGCCGGTTACACCGGGCCGGGCAGTCAGGGCGAGCGCTTCAAGGACTTCCACAAAGACATCAAGGGCAACAACGAGCTGCTCAGCATCACGCGGCCTGACGTGATTCAGGACATTCACGAAAGCTACCTCGCCGCCGGCGCCGATCTGATCGAGACCAACACCTTCGGCGCCACGTCGGTCGCCCAGGCCGACTACGACATGGCCGAACTGGCCGTCGAGATGAACCGGGCCTCGGCGCGGATCGCACGCGCAGCCTGCGACAAGTTTTCCACACCCGACAAGCCGCGCTTTGTGGTGGGCGCGCTGGGCCCCACACCCAAGACCGCCAGCATCAGCCCTGACGTGAACGACCCCGGTGCGCGCAACACCAGCTTTGAAGCCTTGCGCCAGGCCTACTACGAGCAGACGCAAGCACTCGTCGAGGGTGGCAGCGACGTGCTGCTGGTCGAAACGATTTTTGACACGCTCAAC
>NCGI01000232.1 GCA_002256925.1 Polaromonas sp. 28-63-22 | reverse complement strand
GCGCTGACCGAATGGATGGGCTACCCGCTGTACTACGCGTTTGAAGGCGCAACGCCGCCGCCGCGCACCGCTGCCTCGCACGCCAGCATCTACCCGTATGGCCCGTTTCAGGCCGGCGATGGCGGCACGGTGATGCTGGGCCTGCAGAACGAACGCGAATGGAAGCTGTTTTGCGAGGTGGTGCTGAAGAACGCCGCGCTGGCCACCGACCCGCGCTTTGACAGCAATGCGCGCCGCAATGAAAGCCGCGATGCGCTGAAAGCCATCATTGCGGCCGCCTTCGGCGCGCTGACCACCGCGCAGGTCGTCGAGCGGCTTGAGGAGGCGCAGATCGCCAACGCACGCATGAACAGCATGGCCGAAGTCTGGGCGCACCCGCAATTGCAGGCGCGTGGCCGCTGGCAGACGGTGGGCTCACCCGCAGGCGACATTCCGGCGCTGCTGCCGCCGGGCCGCAACAGCAGTTTTGACTACCGCATGGACGCGGTGCCCGCCGTGGGTCAGCACACCGAAGCCATCCTGCGCGAACTGGGGCAGGGCAGTGAGGCGATTGCCGCGCTGCAGACTTTGAACGCGATATGAGCAGGCTTGATGCGCTGCGGGCACCGCTATGGTCGCTATGAAAATAATAGCTGCTCGCGCAGGTATTACCTGGGCTAGAGCCCTGTTTTGCTTAAGAAAAGGGATGAAATGAACACACCCACCGCCCAACTGGCCGCTTTCGCGGCGGGGCTGACTTTTGAGGCGATCCCCGAACCGGTCGTGCGTAAAACCGAAGACCTGCTGGTGGACTGGTTCGGTTCTGCGCTGGCGGGCAAGGGCGCGCGGCCGGTCGAAACCATTGCCCGCTTTGCGGCGGCCATGGGTCCGGGCACGGGTGCGTCTGAAGTCCTCATTGACCGCCGTACCACCAGCCCCTACTGCGCCGCCATGGTCAACGCCGCCGCATCGCATGTCGCCGAGCAGGACGACGTTCACAACGGCTCGGTGTTTCACCCGGCCACCGTGGTGTTCCCGGCCGCGCTGGCGGTGGCGCAGTCGATCGGCGCCAGCGGTCGGCAGTTGCTGGCGGCCTCGGTGGCGGGTTATGAAGTGGGCATTCGGGTGGGCGAGTTTCTGGGCCGCTCGCATTACAAGGTTTTTCACACCACCGGCACGGCCGGCACGCTGGCCGCCGCCGCTGCGGTCGGCCAGCTGCTGGGCCTGAACGCGCAGCAGATGCAGCACGCCTTCGGATCAGCCGGCACGCAATCGGCCGGGCTGTGGGAGTTTTTGCGCACGGCGGCTGATTCGAAGCAGCTGCACACCGCGCATGCAGCGGCGGCGGGCCTGATGTCCGCTTATCTGGCCAAAGACGGTTTTACCGGCGCCGCGCAGATTCTGGAAGGCCCGCAGGGCATGGCCGCCGGCATGTCGAGCGACGCCAACCCGGCCCGTCTGACGGACCGGCTCGGCACGCGCTGGGCCACGGCGGAAACCTCGTTCAAATACCACGCCTCCTGCCGCCACACGCACCCGGCCGCCGATGCGCTGCTGCAGGTCATGCAGGCGCACCAGCTCAAGCCTGATGACCTGGCGCGCGTCGTGACGCATGTGCACCAGGGCGCCATCGACGTGCTGGGGCCGGTCGTCAACCCGGCCACGGTGCACCAGAGCAAGTTTTCGATGGGTACCGTGCTGGGACTGGTGGCCCGCTTCGGCCATGCCGGGCTGGTCGAATTTGACGGCCACTTCAGGGACGAATCCACCATCGCCCTGTGCCAGCGCGTCGAGATGGCGCTTGATGCCGAGGTCGATGCCGCCTATCCGCGCCGCTGGATCGGCAAGGTCACCGTGACCACCACCGACGGCCGCGAACTGCAGGGCCGGGTGGACGAGCCCAAGGGCGACCCCGGCAACACGCTGAGCCGCGAGGAGATCACGGCCAAGGCGCAGCGGCTGGCGGCGTTCAGCCACGCCGCCACGCCGGCTGAAATGACGCGTGCCATCGACGCGTTGTGGAACATCGCCCAAACCCCGAAGGTGGGCACTTTGCTGGAAGCCGCGCCATGAGCCAGCCTGACGGGTTGCATGAGGTGGCCTCGGTCCTCACGCTGGCGCGGTCGTTCCTGTTCGTGCCCGCCAACCGGCCCGAACGCTATGCCAAGGCGCTGGCCTCGGGTGCGGGCGCGGTCATCATCGATCTGGAAGACGCCATCGGGCCGGAGCAGAAACCGGCCGCGCGCGTGCAGCTTGAGGAATCCTTTGCGCTGCTGGGCGTGGCTGACCGCGACCGCGTGGTGATTCGCATCAACGCGGCGGGCACCGTCTGGCATGCCGATGATCTGGCGCTGGTGGGCAAGCTGGCGCATCAAGGCCTGGCTGGCGTGGTGCTGCCCAAGGCCGAATCGCCCGGCCAGCTGGCGCACTTGGCGGCTTCGGTCGGCCAGACCTGCGCGCTGCTGCCGATGATCGAGACGGCGGCCGGCCTGGCCGCCATCGACGACATTGCCCGCCGCCCGCAGGTCGCCCGGCTTTTGTTTGGCAACCTCGACTTTCAGGCCGATCTGGGCATGGCCTGCGGGCCTGACGAGGCGGAACTGCAGCCAGTGCGGCTGGCGCTGGTGATGGCGTCGCGCCGGGCCGGGCTGGCAACGGCGGTGGACGGCGTGACGCCCGGCACCGGCGACCTGGCGCAGGTGCAGGCCGATGCCGAACGCAGCCGGCGCAGCGGCCTGGGGGCCAGGCTGTGCATTCACCCGCAGCAGGTGCCGGTCGTCAATGCCGCCCTGGGGCCGACAGCCGCTGAAATCGACTGGGCGAGCCGGGTGCTGGCGCAAAGTTCCCTGACCGGAGGTAGTGTTTTTACTCTGGACGGACGCATGGTCGATGAGCCACTATTGCGCAAGGCCCGCCACGTATTGGCGCAACAGCAGTTCGTCTGAGCAGCTGCATCACCGCGCCCCTGCAGGGCGGCTTTGTTTTTAGACCGTGTCCGGATGGTTTCCGAACTGTTCCCGGGCCGTTTCTGACCCGCATCACCTTTTCACGCAAAGAAAGACATTCCATGAATTTCAAACTAAAAACCCTGTTGCTGGCGTGTGCTTCCGTCGCCAGTTTTGCTGCGGTCACCCAGGCGCACAGCCAGGCACCCTATCCAGACAAGCCGATTTCCCTCGTGGTTCCGTTCGCCGCTGGCGGCCCGACCGATGCGGTGGCCCGCATGATCGCCATTCCGATGAGCAAGTCGCTCGGCCAGACCGTGCTGGTCGAAAACGTCGTGGGCGCCGGCGGCACCATCGGCGTGACCAAGGTTGCACGCGCTGCGCCCAACGGTTACACCATCTTGCTGCACCACATGGGCATGGCCACGGCGCCGGCGCTGTACCGCAAGCTCAGTTTTGACCCGCTCAAGGACTTCGAGTACATCGGTCAGGTGGTCGATGTGCCCATGACCCTGCTGGCCCGCAAGGACTTCCCGGCCAACAATTTTGCCGAACTACAAACCTACCTGAAGGCCAATGGCAACAAGGTGTCGCTCGCCAACGCAGGCCTGGGCGCGGTGTCGCACCTGTGCGGCCTGCTGTTCATGAGCCAGATCGGCGTCGAACTGACCACCGTTCCCTACAAGGGCACCGGCCCGGCCATGAACGACCTGCTCGGCGGCCAGGTTGACCTGCTGTGCGACCAGACCACGCAAACCGTGCCGATGATCAAGGAAAACCGCGTCAAGGTGTTCGGCGTCACGTCCTCGACCCGCCTGGC
>NCGI01000231.1 GCA_002256925.1 Polaromonas sp. 28-63-22 | reverse complement strand
TCGCTGTCGCCGCGCATGACCGTGGGCGCGATCGTGGAGGAGGGCTTGCTGGTTCACGAACCGGCGCTTGGCGCGGGCGAAAGACGCCAGCGGGCCACGCAGGCGCTGGCGGACGTCGGCATGGATGAAGCGCAGTTTCCCGGGCTGCTGGATCGCTATCCGCATGAGTTTTCGGGTGGACAGCGACAGCGGCTGGCGATTGCGCGCGCATTGATCGTCAACCCGGCCTTGCTGGTGCTCGACGAGCCGACCAGCGCGCTGGACGTCACGATCCAGAAGCAGGTGCTCGGACTGCTGCAGCGCCTTCAGCGGGAGCACGGTTTGAGCTACCTGCTCATCACCCACGACGTGGACGTGATCCGCGCGATGGCCCATGAGGTCATGGTGATGAAAGATGGTGAAGTCGTCGAGGCGGGCGACGTGATGGCGGTGCTGGATCATCCCCGGCACGACTACACAAAAATACTGGTGGCACAAAGCAGTGTGTGATCTGGCATTTAAATCAATACTTTAATAAAAGCCAATAACGTATTGAATTACATCGATTTATTTCGTCCATTCGGACTATCTCATTTGACAAATTGCCATGAATCTGCAGCCCGCCTGCTGGCGACCCCAGGCAGGCTTTGCGCCGCCTCGCCTCACAGATCGGACTGCAGGTGCCGAGGCTCGACGCGTCGGCGCCAAATTGAGGGCGGCCAAATCCCCGGTCCTGCATCTTTGGGGTCGGATTTTGCAGGGGTAAAACTTCAGGGTTTTGTGCCTTGACGCTGGCGCCGGGTTGCATACGGTCGCCCGGGGCGTTACAATATGCCCTTCACGACCAAATGGGCGGGTTTTCACCGCCCATTTTTTTTGGGCGTTTGTTTTTACACACCAATTAAATCCAACTCAAGCAACACGACTGAATGGCTTTTCAAGAGACGATCGAGCAAACCGTAAAGGGCCTGGGCTATGCGCTGGTGGACATTGAGCGCACCGGCGGTGGATTGCTGCGTGTCACCATCGACTTGCCCTACGTGCCCGGCGTGGAGCAGTTCATCAACGCGGAAGACTGCGAGAAAGTCACGCGTCAGCTGCAGTTTGTGCTTGAAGTTGAAGGCGCCGAGTATTCCCGCCTCGAAGTTTCCTCGCCGGGCATTGACCGCCCCCTGAAGACCGAACAGGATTTCGAGCGTTTTACCGGCGAAATGATCGACCTCACCCTGAAAGCTCCGATTGGCAGTGCGGCAGCCGCCGGCTCCACCGTGTCGGCCAGCCGAAAGAAGTTTCGCGGCACGCTGGAGCGCGCCGAACCGCAGGCAGGCGCTGGCTCTTCCGCAGGCTGGCAGATCGTGTGGAGCGAAGAGCCCGCCGTCAAACCTGGCCAGAAGGTCAGCAAAAACCGTATCCCCGCGCCGCTGCAGGCGCTTGGCTTCACCCTGGACGAAATTCAGCAGGCCCGCCTCGCGCCGGTGGTTGATTTCAAGGGTCGGCGTACCAAACTTGCTCCTGTAGCAGACGCCACCGCCAGTAACCCTGCAGACGCCCATCCGGAACATTCCCCAGAAATAATTCAGAAAGGCAGGCTTGTGAAATGAATCGCGAACTGTTGATGTTGGTTGATGCCATCTCGCGTGAAAAAAACGTCGAGCGCGACGTCGTATTTGGCGCTGTTGAACTCGCCCTCGCTTCGGCAACCAAGAAGGTTTACGAAGAGGGCGTGGACATTCGCGTCGTGGTGGATCGCGACAGCGGCAACTACGAGACGTTTCGCCGCTGGCTGGTTGTACCCGACGAAGCCGGCCTGCAGAACCCCGAAGCCGAAGAACTTGTCAGCGACGCACGCGATGAAATCGCCGACATCGAAGAGGGCGACTTCATCGAAAAGCCCGTCGAGAGCATGCCCATCGGCCGCATTGGCGCACAAGCCGCCAAGCAGGTGATCTTGCAGAAGATCCGCGACGCCGAGCGTGAAATGCTGCTGACCGATTTCATGTCGCGCGGCGACAAGATTTTCGTCGGTACCGTCAAGCGCATGGACAAGGGCGACATCATCGTCGAGTCTGGCCGGGTCGAAGGCCGCCTTCGTCGTGGCGACATGATTCCGAAGGAAAACCTCCGTGCCGGCGACCGCGTGCGCGCCATGATCATGGAAGTGGACACCACGCTGCGCGGCGCGCCGATCATCCTGTCACGTACGTCCCCGGAGTACATGATTGAGCTGTTTCGCCAGGAAGTGCCTGAAATCGAGCAGGGACTGCTCGAGATCAAATCGTGCGCCCGTGATCCTGGTTCACGCGCCAAGATGGCAGTGCTGTCGCATGACAAGCGAATTGATCCCATCGGCACCTGCGTCGGCGTTCGCGGCACCCGCGTCAACGGTGTGACCAACGAGCTGGCCGGCGAACGCGTGGACATCGTGCTGTGGAGCGAAGACCCGGCGCAGTTTGTGATCGGTGCGCTGGCGCCAGCCAATGTGTCATCGATTGTGGTGGACGAGGAACGTCACGCCATGGACGTGGTGGTTGATGAAGAAAACCTGGCCATTTCCATCGGGCGGGGCGGCCAGAACGTGCGCCTTGCGGCCGAACTGACGGGCTGGAAGATCAACATCATGACGGCCGACGAGTCGGCCGAAAAGCAGGCCACCGAGACCGACACCAGCCGCAAGCTTTTCATGGAAAAGCTCGACGTGGACGAGGAAATCGCCGACATCCTGATCTCCGAAGGCTTTACCAGCCTCGAAGAGGTGGCTTATGTGCCGCTGCAGGAAATGCTCGACATCGAATCGTTCGACGAGGACACCGTCAATGAGCTGCGCACGCGCGCCAAAGACGCACTCCTGACGATGGAAATCGCCAGGGAAGAAAATGCCGAAGGCGTTTCGCAGAAGCTGCGCGACGTGGAAGGCCTCACGCCCGAGCTAATCGAAAAGCTGGTTGCCGCAGGTGTCAACACCCGCGATGATCTTGCCGACCTGGCCGTGGATGAACTCACCGATATCACCGGCCAGTCTGCGGACGAAGCCACGGCCCTGATCATGACTGCGCGCGCGCATTGGTTTACCGATGACGCGGCCGCCAAGGATGCCGCCGTTGTTCCCGCTGCATCTGCAGCGGCCCAAGCGCAATGATCACGGAGGCCAGTCAGGAAAAATATATATGTCCAGTACCACTACCGTCGCTGAATTCGCAGCTGAATTGAATAAATCTCCCGCCACCCTGATCGAGCAATTGACCAGCGCCGGGGTTGCCAAGGCCCAGGCCACTGATCCGCTTTCCGAGGCGGACAAGCAAAAGCTGCTCGGCTACCTGCAGGCCAGCCACGGCACAGTCGCAGCCGAACGCAAGAAGATCACGCTGGTGAAGAAGTCCACCACCGAGATCAAGCAGGCCGATTCGACCGGCCGGGCCCGCACCATCCAGGTCGAGGTTCGCAAGAAGCGGACGTTCATCAAGCGTGAAGATGGCTCCGAGCAGCCCGCCGAGGAAACCCAGCCTGAAGTCACGGCTGCGCCGCCGGCGCCCGTGGTTGACAACGCCGAGCTGATCAAGCGCGAAGAAGAGGCCAGCCGTCACGCCGAGTTGCTGCGTCGGCAGGAAGAAGAATTGTCGGAAAAGCGGCGCTTGCGTGACGAGCAGAACGCCAGCGATGCGCTGCGCGAGATCCCCGCCACCGCCACCGCCACCGCCAAAGCCAAGGCTGCGGCGGCGCCTGCCGTCCAGACCCCCGAGGCGGCAGAAGCTGTAGCGGCAGCGCAAGCGACGAAAACAGCCGAGGCAGCCGCTGCCCAGGCTGCGGTCAAGGCCAAGGCAACGGCCGAGTTCCAGGCTGACGCCGCGAAAGCACAGGATTTGCAGGAGCGTCGGCGCAAGGCTGAAGCCGAAGCCGCCGGCATTCGCGCGATGATGTCCGCGCCCAAGCGCGTCCTGGTTCCTCACGTCGATCCCAAGGCTGCCATCAAAGGCACCCTGCATAAACCGGCCGTGGTGCCGGGTGCTGTGCGTCCCGGTGCGCCCGGCGCTGCTACCCCCGCAGGCGCGGGTGGCAAAAAAGAAGTCAAGTCGGAGAACCTGTCTTCAACCTGGAAAGACGACGCGGCGAAGAAAAAGGGCCTGCCAAGTCGCGGTGCTCCGTCGCTGCCGGGTCGCGGCAACTTCCGCGGCGGCCCGCGTGGGCGTCGCAATGACCGCGAGGCTCGTCCCGAATCGAACTTTGTGGCCCCGACCGACTTCAAGGTAATAGAGGTGCATGTGCCCGAGACCATCACCGTGGCAGAACTGGCGCACAAGATGAGCGTCAAGTCGTCCGAGGTGATCAAGCATCTGATGAAACTCGGCCAGATGGTGACGATCAACCAGCCGCTGGACCAGGACACCGCCATGATTACGGTGGAAGAGATGGGCCACAAGGCAGTCACTGCGGCGCTGGATGATCCGGAAGCCTTCACCGATGACGACGTGCAAGGCCAGCAGGCCGAGTCGTTGCCGCGCGCGCC
>NCGI01000016.1 GCA_002256925.1 Polaromonas sp. 28-63-22 | reverse complement strand
TGCAGGGCAAGCTGGGCGACCTGCTGCTGAAAAAGTACCCGCGCATGCACGGGGTGCGCACCGACAAGGCGTTGTACGACTACGTGATGGCGCTCAAGAACGAGTTTCTGCGCAGTTCGGAGCCGCTGTCAAAAGTGGCGTTCGACAGCCGCCTGCAAGTGATCGCCCACGCCCTGGGCACGCACACGGCGATCTCACGCGTGCAGGGCAGCAAGCTCAAGGCCAAGCGCGAGATCCGCGTGTCTTCACTGTTCAAGGAAGTACCCGCCGAGTTCCTGAAAATGATTGCGGTGCATGAGCTGGCGCACATCAAGGAAAAAGAGCATGACAAGGATTTCTACAAGCTCTGCACCTACATGGAGCCGCAGTACCACCAGTACGAGTTCGATCTGCGCGTGTACCTCACGTACATGGACGCGGCGGGCAAGCTGGAATGGGCGGGGGCCTAGTACTACCGCAGCGAAGGCTGTGCGCCTTCGCAAGGGTTGCAACGCCGCCATGGGTGCGAAGACACGCTTTCATGTTTCGATATTTTCGGGTTGCAGTACTAGGCTAGCGCGGACTTGCCTTTACCGAGAGCGAGCCATTTCAGAACCGTGACAAAAAATGCCTCGTGATTGAAGGGCTTGGAGATGAAGTCGTTCATTCCTGCGTCCATGCAAAGGTCCATGTCCTTGGCAAAAACGTTGGCCGTCATGGCCACGATGGGCACCTCTTGGCCATTGGCGGCCGCTCGGATGACCCGGGTGGCGTCTACGCCGCCCATCTTGGGCATCTGCATGTCCATGAGGATCAGCGCGTAGTCACCACCAGCCGCCATTTCAATGGCAATTAGGCCGTCTCCGGCGACGTCAACCGCGAGTCCGGCGTCTTCCAGCAAGATGCATGCAATCTCCTGATTCATCAGATCGTCCTCGGCCAACAAAATTCGGCTACCGTGAAAGTCAAGCTTCAGGACGTGTTCGGCGCATAACTCCGGCAAAGCCAGGGCCTCGACCTTCACGGCCTGCCCGCCCTTTTTCAGCCGCACCGTGAACCAGAAGGTACTGCCCAAGCCCACCACGCTTTCGACGCCCGCATGACCACCCATGAGTTCGGCTAGTCGCCGGGTGATAGACAGCCCCAGACCGGCGCCGCCGTACTTGCGAGTGGTCGAGTTGTCGGCCTGCTCAAAGGGAGAAAACAGCTTGCCTAGAGCCGCGGGGGCAACGCCAATGCCGGTGTCCTGCACCGCAAAGCGCACCAGCAGGCTGCCGTCGGACTCATCTTCTATGGTGCTGCGCAGGGTAACGCTGCCGGTTTCTGTGAATTTGATGGCGTTGCCGACGTAGTTCAGTAGCGCCTGCTGCAGCCGGGTGGGGTCGCCCAGCAAGTGCGGCGGCAGTGGCGTGGTTTCGACCAGCAGTTTCAGCCGTTTGTCGCGCGCCGGCTCAAACAGCATGGAAGCCACGTTGGTGGTGATGGCTCCAATATCGACTTCAGTTTCTTCCATGTCCAGCATGCCGGCTTCGATTTTCGAGACATCCAGGATGGCATTAATGACCTCCAGCAGATGCCGGCTCGCCGTGTCGATCTTGTCAAGCTTGAGCGACTGATCGAGCGTAACGCCGCCGCGCCGCATCAGTTGCGCCATGCCGCTGATGGCGTTCATCGGCGTGCGAATTTCGTGGCTCATGTTGGCCAGGAAAGAGCTCTTCGCGACGTTGGCGGCTTCGGCTGCGTGCTTTGCGTGCACCAGCTCGCGGGTGCGAGCCGCCACCAGCTCTTCGAGATGCTCGCTGTGGTCGCGTTGGTGAGCCAGTTCGGCCTCGACGCGTTTGCGCTCGGTGATGTCGCGAGACAACACCACGAAGCGGGGTCCGTCAACGTAATCGTCGATCTTGCGGGCAATCGACAACTCGAACCATTTCAGCTCGTTGCCCAACATCAATTCGAATTCCCGACCCGTGGAAAATCCACTCCGGTTGGCTTCCTGCATGGCCTCCATGCAAATGGCTGCCGCGTCCGCAGGCAAAACATCCGACACCAGCTTGCCCATCAGCTCGCCGGGTGACGCAGCCAGCATGTCCTCACGCGCAGCGTGCGCGCTGTAGTAACGGCCGTCCAGACCGAGTTCAAACAGCAGGTCGGGCAGCGCATTCAGGGTGCTGACCAGATCGTTCTGGCTGCGCCTGAGGTCTGCCTCGGCCAACTGGCTGCGTGCATTGGCCTGGCTCAAGTCAGCCAGCGCGCTGGAGGCGCGCAGCAGGTATTGGACGCGATGGCCTATCAAGCCCCAGTTGATGGGCTTGGCGATAAAGTCGGTGGCTCCCGCCTGGTAGGCCGCCTCCACCGAACTGACATCTTCCATGCCTGTGACCATGACGATCGGCAGGTATTCACCGCCCTGATCGCGCAGGGCCCTGCAAACGTCTGTTCCGCTCATGCCCGGCATATCCACATCGAGCATGATCAGGTCAAACGCTTCCGCCTCAAACTGGCGCAAGGCGTCTGCGCCGTCCACTGCAAGCCGGACCTCAAAATGCGTCTTTTGCAGCGCAGCGCGCATCAGCAGGCGCGCCGTCGGGTCGTCGTCAACGACCAGGATTTTCGCGGGAGAATTCATGTGGCGGTTCCTTCCAGTATGTCGTCAATGCGCGTCATCGCGTGTCCAAGGGCTTCACGCACCTGAGTCAGCAGCTCCTGCGCCCCATCCATTTGTTGCGTTCGTCCCAGCAACTCCATCTGCCGATAAAGGGCAGCCAGTACTTCTGCGCCTACGTTGGCAGCAGCTGACTTGAGCGCATGCGCCGACATCGCCACTGCCCTGCTGTCGTTGGCTCGGACAGCCTTCCCCAGTTCGAAAAATGCAGGTTGCGCCATTGCCGAAAAGGCGCGCAGCAGTTCGACCATCAAGCCATTGCCACCCTGCGGATCTATCTCGCGCAGTGCCTTCAGCGTGGCGGGGTTGATGACTTGCGGCTGGGTCGCATACGCAGAAAGCGCCGACCCCACCCTAGGGTCGGCCGACAGCGCCACCGGCCGTGTGTCGGGCCCCGAAAGGCCAGGCGGCAACCAGCGCACCAGCATGGCGCGCAATTGCATCAGCGTGAAAGGCTTGGCAAGAAAATCGTTCATGCCTTCGTCCAGGCACCTTTTCCTGTCGCCCTGCATCGCGTTGGCTGTTAGGGCAACGATGGGCAGCAATTCGCCGCGGCCTGCGGGTAGCTTGCGAATGGCTGCAGTGGCCTGGTAGCCGTCCATCACCGGCATCTGGCAGTCCATCAGCACCAGATCGAAATCGGATTGCCGCACCAGCGCGACCGCCTCCAGCCCATTGCCAGCCAGCGAGACCTGCATGCCCAGTTTGCTCAACATGGCCAGCGCCAGGCTCTGGTTGACCGGGTTGTCTTCGACCAGCAACACCTGGCCCCGCAGCGGTGCGGCTGCGCGCGCGGGCGCCGACTTGCTTGTAGTCGTCTGCACGGGGATACCGGCCACGGTGTCGTTCAGCACCTTAAAAAGCTCAGACCGCCGAACCGGTTTGCTCACATGGCGCAAAATGCCCGCTTCGCTATAGGTCCGCTGGTCAGCGCTGGCGTAGCTCGATGAAAGCATCAACAGGCGCGTGGCGCCCAGTTCGGGCAGCGCCCGGATGGCAGATGCCAGTTGCAGCCCATCCATCACAGGCATGTGCATGTCGAGGACGGCGACTTCGAAGGGCTCGGCCTCCTGGGCCGCCCGCACTAGGTGGCGCAGCGCGTCCTCACCGCTGCCCACGCACTCCACGCGCATACCCCAGAGCGCCAGTTGCTGCTGCAAGATGTACCGGTTGGTCTGGTTGTCGTCCACCACCAGCACGCGCAACTTGTCCAGCAGTGCAGACTGCGGTGCTTGCGCAGAAGGTCTGACAGCCTTGGGCAGTTGCACATCGACAATGAATCTGGAGCCCCTGCCCGGCGTGCTTTCCACGCCGATGCGCCCGCCCATCAATGCCAGCAGCCGCCGGCAAATCGCCAGACCCAGGCCGGTGCCACCGAACTTCCGGGTGGTGCTGCCATCGGCCTGCAGGAATTGTTCAAAGATGCGCCCATGCGCCTCGGGCGCTATGCCGATGCCGGTATCTTCGACCGACAGCCTGATGCGGGCCTGTGTTTCATTGGCAGCCGAACCGTCAAACTCAACCCGCACCACCACCTCGCCCGTCGAGGTGAATTTGATGGCGTTGCCAATCAGGTTGGCCACTACCTGGCGGAGCCGAAACGGGTCGCCACGCACACCCATGGCGGCGTTGCCCGGCGTGAATTGGACCGCCAGCTCCAGCCCCTTTTGCTCGGCCGCCTGTGCAAACATGGCCAACGCTTCGCCCACCAGCTCAACCAGATCAAAGTCAACCGACTCCAGATGCAGTTGCCCGGACTCTGTCCTGGAGAAATCCAGAATGTCGTTCAGCACACTGAGCAGGTGCCTGCCGGAGGTCTGCCCTTCTTCTGCCCACTGGCGCTGCTGCGGGTTGAGTGCGGTGTCCAGCAAAAGCTCGTTCATGCCCAGCACCCCATTCATGGGGGTGCGGATCTCGTGGCTCATGGTCGCCAGAAACTCGCTTTTGGCGCGGCTGGCCGCTTCAGCCGCTTCTTTCGCCGCAAGCAAATCCACCGTGCGCCGGGTCACTTCTTCTTCCAGGTGGTCGCTGTAGGCCTCCAGGCGAGCGTCGCGTTTCTGGATTTGCTCCAGCATGGTGTTGAAGCCTTCTGCCAGCAAGTCAATTTCCGCGATGACGCTGGATTGGGCGCGCAGTGTGTAGTTGTTTTCGACTGAAACCCGCTGCGTGATGTTTTCCAACTCGGCCAGCGGACGCAGCACCGAGGCGTTCAGTCGCTTCAACAGAAAGCGGCTTAGCAACAGCGCCAGCAGCGCAGCGCCAATTGCCGCCAGCAGTTGCCACAGCGTTTGTAAATACAGGGATTCCAGGCCAATACTTAAATGAACGCTGCCGCGCTGCAGCCCCTCAAACACGATGGGCTCAAGCACCTCAACGCGCTTCAGATCGATCATCTGAATCGGGGTGCTCGCTACCGCAGACCGATCAGTCGGGCCGAGTCGGTTCCGCAGGTAGCGCGCGAGCATCTCATGCTGTGCGGTATACAGCGTGGCGCTGTGAACCTGCGGCAGGTTACGCAATGGCTGCAACAACTCATTGGCGGCCTTCGTGTCACCGAACACGATGGGAGCGATGGCACTCTCGGCCAGCACTTTGGCCTGCAAGCGGCTGTTCTCCAGCAGGCTGAACAGTCCGAGCGTGAAGCTGCTTGCAACCACCAGCACCGTCATGAGGGCAATGGAAGCGACAAGTGTGGTCAGGTTGATCCGGCGCAGCCGCTCACGCAATGTGCTACGCAACGGGGCGAGCGGAGTCCGGGTCATTGGATCACCTCAGTGGCCAGGCTCAGCATCCTTGAACTGAGATGGAGACCCGCCGCGCGCGCAGCAACCAGGTTGGCTTCAAAAGTTACCTTCCCGTGCACCAGATTCATGTTCAGCGCGGCGCCCTGCCGAGCTCCCCCGCGGCTTTCGGTCACGGTCAGCGCCGGCAATCCGCGCAGGCTATCGAGCAGCCGAGGCAATTGGTCAATTTCCGCATCTGCAATGAAAACGATCTGGCAGCCTGTGGCGGTCCCAGAGTTGTTCTTGCGCTGGACCACAATCTTGCGCTGACCGATTGATTTGCCGTTCAAGCCATCAATCTCGGCGTCGAACGGGTCGCGGCCATAGACGCACAGATTCAGCACGCTGCCCACGTGAGGTGGCCACTCGGTAAAGGCGGCAAAGTTGTAGAGGAACGCAGCTTTGAGCTTGTACTCGGACAGTTCCTGGCTCATTACTGCCGGTACGAACCAGAGGCTTATCGAGCCAAGCAACAGCAAGCAACGACGCCACCACAGCGGCCGCATGGGCGGGCTGGGGCGTAAAGTGACAACGGCGTCGAACGGATTCATCAACTACGATCAGAACGAATAAGTAGCGTGAAGGCGCACACTGCGGCCGTCCTGCTCCAGCGCGTTCTGCCAGTTGCTGTCTGCGCCGGGGTGGGCGTAGCGTTTGTCGAACAGATTGCGGATGCCCAGGCCAAGCTCCAGGCCCTTGACCCACTTGTCGGTGCTGAGGTGCAGGTTGGACACCGCGTAGCCGCGCGTATCGCTGCCGTCTTTGGTGCGGCGGGCGCTGTCGTATTGCAGCTCGTAACCCAGACGCAGGCCGGCCACCGGCAAGGGAGATGAGAAACCCAGCTTGCCCAGCAGTTGCGGCGAATTGAGCAGCACAGTGCCCTGGGTATAGCGTGCGCGCTGCAGCGACAGGCTGCCGCGCAGGCGGGCACCCGAGGTCCAGGTCTTGTCGGCGGACAGCTCTATGCCTTTGGCATTGGCATTGCCGCCTGTCTGGTATTGCGTCAAACTGTTGTCAGCAGCATAGGAACCCAGGGTGATGAGGTCTTGCATGGTCCATTGGTACACCGAGCCACGCAGGTTCAAGTCGCTGGACACGCGATGGTCGGCCACCAGTTCCAGCGTGTCTATGCTCTCGCCTTTCAGGGTGGGGTTCGCCACCTGCGCAACACCGTCGTCGTAGTCGCGTTCAAAAGCGCTGGGCGCGCGGTGGGCGCGGCCATAAAGCACCTTCAAGCTTGTAGCGGGTGCCGCCCGCCAGATCAGCGCCACGCGCGGGCTGGCTGCGGTTTCGGTAGTGGGGGTGCGGTCAAGCCGCAGACCCAGGGTGGCGGTCAGCGTGTCGTTGATGCGCCACTCGTCCTGCGCATACAGCCCGCTGCGCACCCCCGAGCTGGAGATCACCCGGTCATTGCCCGGGTTGGCCGAATCAGAGACATGCTGGTCGATGCGCGTGTTGTCCTGCAGTTCCATGCCGACCACCAACTTGTGACGGGCGATAGCGGTGTAAAGCAAGCGCACCTCGCCGCCGCGCCACTCGCTGGTGGCCGGGAAATTGTAGGGACCGCCATAATTCAAGGTGCTCTTGTAACGCTCGCTACCTGCAAACAGCCGCGCCTGCAGCTGAAAGGTGTCGTCCAAAAAACTCTGTTCGTAGCGCGCTTGCGCCAGCGTGTAGCGGTCGCTTTGGTACTGCCCGTCCGTCAGTGGGTCTGACAGGTAAGTAGCTGTCGGGTCATCCTTGCGGCGATAGCCGTCAATCAGCTCAAAAGTCCAAAGTCCGTGGGCGATTCGACCAAAATATTGCTGGGTGCGCTCTCCGTCCATGCCCGCAGCCACGCCTGAGACACCGGAGGAACCGAAATTGAAGAAGTGGTCTTCCCCCTGCGCACGCATGCCGGAGACAGATAGCAGCACATCCGTTCCGTTGTCGAGCAATTTGCTGAAACTAGCCCGGCCTTCGCGCATCCCCTGCGGGCCCTGCCAGGCTCCGGCCAATTCGACACCATCGACTGTTGCACCTTCTCGGGTGATCACATTGACTACACCGAACATAGCGTTTTGGCCGTACACCGCGCTGCCGGGGCCGGGAATGAACTCGATGCGCTCAATCAGGTCCAGATCAAGCGGGAAATCCCGCCCAGACGGGCTGGAGTCGACGACGGCATCGTTGGTACGGTTGCCGTTGATGGTGATCAGCAAGCGGGTGTTGAAGTCACCGGGCAGGCTGAATCCGCGTGCGCCAAGGTGGGAGTATTGGCGGTCATAGGTGTTGTGAATGCCGGGCAGACTGGCCAGCGCCTGGTCAAGCGTGCGCCAGCCAAACGCGCGGATATCGTCGCGCGTGATGATGCGAACCGCTGCGGCCACTTCGCTTTGTTTTTGCTCGTACTTGGAAGCACCAACCACCTTCAGGTCCATCAGCTGCTCGAGGCTGAGCAATGTGAGATCGCTGCCGGCGTGGGCTGGGAAAACCGAGGCCAAGGCAAGAATGAGCAATGCACCATGAAAGCAGCGTGGCATGGGACTTGGATGAGCGGGGGTGCTGTAGTACATAAAAAAGCTATTGAAATCACACTCAATCAGAATTTGTAAGTAGCCTGAAGCCGCACACTGCGGCCGTCCTGCGCTATCGCGTTTTGCCAGTTACCGTCGGCGCGTGGATGGGCGTAACGTTTGTCGAACAGATTGCGGATGCCCAAGCCGAGCTCCAGTCCTTTGACCCACTTGTCAGTGCTGAGATTCAGGTTGGACAACGAGTAGGCACGCGTGTCAGTGCCGTTGGCCGTGCGACGGGCGCTGTCGTATTGCAGCTCGTAGCCCACACGCAGGCGGGCCACAGGCAATGGCAACGAGAAGCCAAGCTTGCCCAGCAACTGTGGTGAATTG
Organism: Polaromonas sp. 28-63-22; assembly: GCA_002256925.1. Classification (GTDB taxonomy): domain Bacteria; phylum Pseudomonadota; class Gammaproteobacteria; order Burkholderiales; family Burkholderiaceae_C; genus Polaromonas. The sequence goes on along the minus strand of NCGI01000016.1, from coordinate 11,917 downwards.
ACTAACACGGTGCCCTGGGCAGATCGCGCCCGCTGGAGCGACAGGCTGCCGCGCACGCGGGCACCGGACGTCCAGGTTTTTTCGGCTGACAGCTCCACTCCCTTGGCTTTGACGGTGCCGCTCGACTGGTATTGCGGCAGCTCGGTGACCGGATCAATGCCCAGGCTAATGAGGTCGTGAATGGTCCATTGGTATACGGAGCCACGCAGGTTCATGTCAGTTCCCACGCGATGGTCGGTCACCAGTTCCAGCGTGTCTATGCGCTCACCTTTGAGGGTGGCGTTCTCCACCTGGGAAGACTCGTCGCTGTAATCGCGCTCAAAAGCGCTGGGCGCCCGGTGGGCGCGGCCGTAAAGAGCCTTCAGTGTGGTCGCGGGTGCGGCCTGCCAGATCATTCCCACGCGCGGGCTGGCTGCGGTGTCGGTGGTGGTGGTGCGGTCAAGTCGCAGCCCCAGGGTGGCTGTTAGAGAATCGGCGATAGGCCACTCGTCCTGAACATACAGTCCCGTGCGCGCCACCGACCTGGCGATCACCCGGTCATTGGACGAGTTGGCCAAGTCGAGGATCTGCTGCTCAATGCGGGTGTTGTCCTGCAGATCCAGGCCGACCATCAATTTGTGATGGGCCAGTGCGGTGTACAGAAAGCGCAGTTCGCCGCCACGCCACTCGCTAGTTGAAGGGAAACTGAACTCTGTGCCATAGCTGAGGCTGCCTCGGTAACGCTCGCTGCCGGCAAACAGCCGAGCCTGTAACTGCAGCGTGTTGTCTGAAAAACTCTGCTCGTAGCGCGCTTGCGCCAACGTGTAGCGGTCGCTCTGGTACTGCCTCGCCACCAGTGGGTCGGACAGGTAGGACGCCGCGGGGTCGTCCTTGCGTCGATAGCCGTCAACCAGCTCGACTGCCCAGGAACCATGAGCTACACGGCCAAAAAATTGCTGGGTGCGCTCGCCGTCCATGCCGGCGGCCACGCCCGACACACCGGCGGCGCCAAAGTTGAAGAAATGGTTCTCGCCCTTTGCGCGCATGCCAGAGACAGAAAACAGCACATCCGTGCCGTTGTCGAGCAGCTTGCCAAAACTGGCCCGGCCCTCACCCATCGCCTGCGGGTTTTGCCAGGCCCCGGCCAATTCGACACCATCGACGCCTGCACCCTTGCGGGTGATCACATTGACGACACCAAACATGGCGTTTTGTCCGTACACGGCGCTGCCGGGGCCGGGAATGAACTCGATGCGTTCAATCAAGTCCAGATCGAGCGGAAACTCCCGTCCCGTAACGCCCGAGTCGTACACCGCCTCATTGCTGCGGTTGCCGTTGATGGTGACCAGCACGCGGGTGTTGTAGTCGCCGGGCAGGCCGAATCCGCGTGCGCCAAGGGAGGAATATTGGCGGTCATAGGTCGTGTGAATGCCGGGCAGGCTTGCCAGCGCCTGGTCCAACGTGCGCCAGCCAAAAGCGCGGATATCGTCGCGCGTGATGATGCTCACCGCTGCAGCCACCTCGCTTTGTTTTTGCTCGTACTTGGACGCGCCCACCACCTTAAGGTTCATCAGTTGCTCAAGGCTGAGCATGGTGAGGTCGCGGCCGGCGTAGGCAGGGAAAGCTGCGGCTACGGCCAGGGCCAAGAAGAGCTTGGCGCCAGGAAGGCAGCGAGACGGCGGGCTGGGATGAACGGAAGTACGGTTGGACATGCAGTAGCGGGGATGGATACCAAAGAACCTGGCCGTCATCCCCTCGAACCAACCCTGTGCGCGAATTTATCGGCAGAAAAGGTCCAAGTCCGGGTGTACGTCAGCAACTCGGCGTCGGTATGGCAGTTCTGCACCGAAAACTAGTAGCGCTAACTCGTCCCGTGCTATTCGTGCTCACCTGCCTACCTCGGCTTGAGCTATTGTCGTTTCAAATTATCACTTTTATCTATAAAACTAACATAAATATTACAAATCGTCTTGTTTCGTCAATTATTTCATAATTGCTCAAATTAACTATTTTATCAGATTTACATAGGCGTGCGATCACCTACAGAGGAATCCCACGTTTTGTCAAAAACTTGCATTGCTGGCAATCGCCACCAAGTCTCACACGCATCCACTCTCTTTAAGGCTGAAACCATGTTGAACCGTTTGATCAGGCACCGCATCGGGAAATGGCTGGCAGTCGCTGCCATGCTGGGCTTTGGCCTGGCGATGGCGCAGACTGCACCGAACGATCCCACGCTCAAGCAGATTTATGAAGCCGCCCAAGCCGGGCAGCTCGACAAGGCGCAGGGCATGGTCCAGCAGGTGCTGGTGCTTCACCCCAACAGCGCCAAGGCGCACTTCGTACAGGCCGAGCTGTTCGCGCGCCAGGGCCAGTTGCCCAAAGCACGCGAGGCGCTGGCCACCGCTGACAAACTGGCGCCTGGCCTGCCCTTTGCCAAATCCGAGGCGATTCAAAGTCTGCGCGCGCAACTTGATGGCAAAAGTGGTGCGCCTGCGGTCAGGGCGCAAGCCGGTGGCAACCTGGGTGGCGGCAATTCGGGGTTCGGCATGAACGCGCGCCCGCCCGCCGCACCGGCTTCGTCAACGCCCTGGGGCATGATTTTGGCGCTGGGGGGTGCGGCGATTGCCTTCGGCGTGTTTCTGGTGATGCGCAAGAAAACCGCGCCCCCCTCGCCTTACGGTATGCCACAGGCGGCCCCGTTTAATCCGGCCAATGCAGCCAATCCGGTGAATCCGGCAGCCATGCAGGGCAGCGGCCTGAGCGGACCGCAATCCTTCGGCATGGGCGCTGGTGCGGCTCCCGGCAACCCGGCCTATGGCCAGCCACCGGCCCAGCCCTATGGACAAGCTTACGGCCAGCCTCCCGCCGGAAGCGGCATGGGTGGCCGACTGGCCGGTGGGCTGGCAACAGGCCTGGCTGTGGGCGCCGGCATGATGGCGGCGCAAGCCATCGGCAAAACGCTGACGGGCAATGAGGATCGCAGCCGCAATACCGAGGGCGCCGCTGGCAATAGCCCGCAGTCCTTCACCGACAACGCCGGCACCGGCAACAACGACATGGGCGGACAGAACTTTGGCGTGGAAGACGCTGGTTCGTGGGACGACGCTGGCGCAGGTGGTGACATGGGCGGCGGTGGCGACTGGGACACCTGAAAGCAGCGCCCGAACGGGCTCAGCGCTTCCAGTCCACCCTTGCTGCCAGCCGCTCGAAGGCCATGTCGGTCACCACGGCCAGCAGGGCGACCAGCACGGCGCCCTGCAACACATAGGCGGTGTTGAAGCCGCTCAGTCCGACGATGATCGGCGAGCCCAGTGTTTTGGCGCCGACCGTCGAGGCGATGGCGGCGGTGCCGATGTTGATGATGACGGACGTGCGCACGCCAGCCAGCCACACCGGCAGCGCCAGCGGGATTTCAACCTGGCGCAGCCGCTGCCCGTCCGTCATGCCGATGCCGGTGGCCGACTGAAGCACCGATCCCGGTACCGACTGCAGCCCTGACACGGTGCCCTGCACCACCGGCAGCAAACCATACAAAGCCAACGCGATGATGGCTAGCGATTCGCCAAACCCCACCAGCGGCACCGCCACCGCCAGCACCGCCACCGGCGGAAAGGTCTGGCCCATCGACACCAGCGTTTCCAGCACGGGCCGGAACTGCCGACCCGCAGGCCGCGTGATCCAGAGGCCGAACGCACTGCCGACCACAACTGAAACCGCGCTCGACACGCCCACCAGCACCACGTGCTGCCACAGCAGTTGCGTGAACGGCTCCTGGGTGTAAACCGGTCGGTCAAGCGCCGGAAACAGGCTCGCAAAAAAAACGTGTGAATGGGGCAACCCCAGCACCAGCGCCGCCAGCAGCAGCACCGCCCACGGCAGCCCGCCGCCCGGCAGCCTGAACCCACGGCCGGTCGGGTGCGCGGCGGGCCTGGCCATGTCAGCCCGGGGCATGGCGCTCATCGCCCCGGCCAAACATATCGGCGGCATGCAGCACGCCACCATGCGCGCCGGTTTCGTCGGTCAGGTTGACCCACGCCGCATGGTGCGCGGCCATGAACGACACCGCCTCGCGCAGGCTCACGCTGCCCGGCAGGCTTGCGCCCTCGCGCCGTGCCTCGGGCCTTGCCAGGCCCGCAGCGGTTTGCAGCGACAGCAGCTTCAGACCCGCGTCGCTGCCGCCAACAAAGTCCGCCACCAGCGCGCTGGCAGGCGCAGCCAGCAGTTGCAGGGGTGTTCCGACCTGCACGATGCGTCCGTGGTCGAGCAGCACGATTTTCGTGGCCAGCAACAAGGCCTCGTCGATGTCATGCGTGACCATCACGATGGTCTTGCCCGATGCCCGGTGCACGCGTTTGATCTCCTGCTGCAGCGACGCGCGAATCAGCGGGTCCAGCGCGCCGAAGGGCTCGTCCATCAACAGCACGTCCGGGTCGGCCGCCAGCGCCCGCGCCACACCGACGCGCTGCTGCTGACCGCCCGAAAGCTCATGCGGGAACCGGCGACGGTAAGTCTCGGGGTCGAGGTCGAACAGTTGCAGCAAGGTGGTGACACGCGCATGAATTTTTTCTTGCCGCCAGCCCAGCATCTGCGGCACCACGCCAATGTTGCGCGCGACCGTCCAGTGCGGAAACAGGCCCACCGACTGAATGGCATAACCCATGCGCAGCCGCAGCTCGCGAGCCTTGAAGTTGTAGATTTCCTCGCCGTCGAAGAGAATCCTTCCGCTGTCGTGGCTTTCCATGCGGTTGATCATCTTGAGCAGTGTCGATTTGCCCGATCCCGACGCGCCGATCAGCGCCACAAACTCGCCGCGCGCAATGTTCAGGTTCAGCGCGTCGATGGCCCGCACCGCGCCGTACGACTTGCTGATGTTCTGGAATTCAACCATGGGTCAGGCCGCCTGCTGTGCGGTCAGGGCGTTGTCAACAGGTTCAACGCCCTTCGGTCTGAGCAGGCTGATGAGCGCCCCGAAAGCCGCATCTGCCACCACACCCAGCGCGACGATGGGAATCACGCCGAGCAGCACCAGGTCTTCGGCACTGCTGAACAGGCCTTCGAACATGATGGCGCCCAGCCCGCCTGCGCCAATCAGCGCGGTCACCGCCGCCAGCCCGACCATTTGAACCGTGGCGGTACGCACGCCCGCCAGCACCACCGGCGCGGCCAGCGGCACATCGATACGCCAGAAAATCTGCGCGTCCCCCATGCCCAGGCCGCGCGCCGCGTCGCGCACGCTCGACGGCACCTGTTCGAGCCCGGCCAGCGTGCCGCGCACCACCGGCAGCAGGCTGTACAGCGTCAGCGCCACCACCCCTGGCGCCAGCCCGACGCCGCTGATGCCGGCACGCGCGAGCGCCGGCAGCGCAGCGGCCAGCAGGGCAAGCGGCGCCATCAGCAGGCCGAAGAGCGCAATCGATGGAATGGTTTGAATCACGTTAAGCACCGGGAACAAGGCCGCAGCCCCCCGGCCTTGCAACCGACCATGCCCGCCTGCGCCGCGCCGCGCGAGCCAGCCCAGCGGCAAGCCGACGAGCAGCGTCGGCAGCAGCGCCACCAGCACGATCTGGATGTGCCGCGCCATCGCCTGACCGAAAACGTCCGAACGGTTGGCGTACTCTTGCATGATCGAAAGGTTGTCGCACCCGCCGCCGGCCAGCAGCCCCAGGATCAACAGCAGCGTCGCCACCAGCCACGCCGTGCGCAGGCCCAGGCCGACGCGCAAACGCTGCAACGCATCGGCAGCCAGCAAGGCCAGCAACAGCGACATCACCCAGAACGCACCACCGAGCGAGGTACGCGCTATCGGCGAAGCCGTCTGCGCCACGAAGTACGCCTGCGCACCGGCCAGCCACAAAAGGCCCACCAGCGCGGCCACCGACAGACCCGCCACCACCCCATGCAGAGCGCGCGACGGCCTGGCGAACAGGACTGCCGCCAGGCCCGCCAGCAGGGCCGCGACCAGCCAGCCCGGCGACGATGCCAGATCCCGCAGCACGGACAGCAACGAAACCGCCTCGCCCGACACCAGCCGGTTGGGCGCCACCCGGAGAAACGGCAGGCTCACGACAGCCAGGCCGCCCAGCGCGAGCAGGCTCAAGCCCACCACGTTCCAGCGCGGCGCGGGATCAGGGGGATGGAGATCAGTCAGACCTGTTCTTTCTGCAGGGATCGCGCTGGCGCAGGCCGTGGGTCGGGCTGACGTCGCGCCGGCATGCCGCAGGACTCACTTCAGCAGCCCGTTGGACTTCAGAAAATCGCCCGCGACCTTCTTCGCGTCCTGCCCTTCGAGCTGGATTTTTGCGTTCAGGCTTTGCAGCGTCGGGCCATCAAGCAGCTTGAAAACAGGCGCCAGTGCGTCCCTGATTTTCGGGTTTTTCTTAAGAGCATCTTCACGAACAAGCGGCGCCGGCGCAAAAATACCCTGTACCGCCTTGGTGTCTTGCATGATCACCAGGCCCAGCGCGGCCAGCGGTCCGTCGGTGCCGTAGGCCATCGCCGCATTGACACCTGATGTTTTTTCGGCTGCCGCGCGAATCGTGGCCGCCGTGTCGCCACCGGCCAGTGTCAACAGCTGATCCGGCTTGAGCGTGAAACCATAGGCCTTCTGAAACGCCGGCAAGGCATCCGACCGCTCGGCAAACTCGGCCGACGCCGCCAGCTTGAACGAGCCGCCGCTGTTGATCCATCGCGCCATGTCGTCGAGCGTCTTGAGTTTGTTGGCGCTGGCCACGTCCCTGCGAACAGCAATCGCCCATGTGTTGTTGGCCGGGGCGGGTTCAAGCCAGACGATCCTGTTCTTCTCGTAATCCAGCGTTTTGACCCGCTCGTAGCCCGTCTTCGCATTCTTCCAGACCGGGCTGGATGGTTCTGAAAAGATGAACGAGCCGTTGCCGGTGTACTCGGGATAAATATCGATCTCGCCGGCCAGCAGCGCGGCGCGCACCACGGTGGTCGTGCCGAGCGAGGTCTTGTTCACGGTCCTGATGCCGTTCGCCTCCAGCGCCAGCACGATCATGTTGCCCAGCAGCTTGCCTTCGGTATCGATCTTGGAGCCGACGCGCACGGGCGCCCCGGGCTGGGCCAGCGCGCTGCCTGCAGCCAAAGCGGCCACCAGCCCCAAAGCTGCCCTGCGTTGAATGGATGTCATGCTGGCGCTCCGTAACAACAAAAAGAAGAAGAAAGAGATCGACGATAACGCAGCCCGTGCGAACCCGGCAACCACACAGGCTGGCGCGGCTGTGGTGCGTAGGGGCAAGTCCGACGCGTGGCTTCTCTGAGCCTCGATCAAAGCGCGCGAAAACCGGTAATACGTCCGTTTTCTGCAACCAATGGTATTTATTTCGGCACATCGATAACTACACTTAATTACATCCATGGGTTCAAACAGCCGGCCGTCAGGCCCGCCGCCATGGGTCCTGCGTCATGGCTCCATACCGATCCAGCGCAGGAAGATTTCAGGAAGAGAAGACTCCCATGCGTACCCAGAAACAACTTGTGCTGGTACTGGCCAGCTGGATTTTTACAGCCCCTTTCACATTCAGTCAGGCCCAGGTGCCCGCCGGCGCAGGCCGTGCGCAGGAATCACCCACGCAGCTTCATCCCTGGCAGGCCGCCCTGCCCCGGCTGACGGCCGAGGCCTATTTCACCAACCTGAAGGACGGCGCCAAGATTGAAACTCCCTTTCGCGTGACCTTCGGGCTGTCGGGCGGCTGGGGGCTGGCACCGATCAGCAAACCGATTGCAGGCAAAAGCGGCCACCACCATTTGCTGGTCAACCGTGAACTTCCGCTCGACTTCAAAACAGCGCTGCCCTTCAACGACCAGTACATCCACTTCGGCAAGGGCCAGATGGAAACCGTGCTGACCCTGGAGCCCGGCACCTACACCTTGCGGCTGCTTCTGGCCGACGACAAACACCTGCCGCATTTTGTCTACAGCAAGCCGCTGCAAGTCACCGTCACGCGCAAGAACAAGGACGTTGACCCGAAGAGCCTGGTGAACAAAGGCATCAGCCTGGCCAATATCGAACCCAATTCCGCGCTGAAAGGCCCGTTCCGCGTGCAATTTCAGGCGTCTGGCTTCAACGTCGCGCATTTAAAGCAGAAGGAAAAAGACACCGGCCACTTTCGCCTGACGCTGACGCCTGAAAAAGGCGGCAAGCCGGCGCAGATCGACTTGGTCAACGGACAAACCGAGGTCTGGCTGTCACCGCCTGCGGGCGCCTACGCGATGAAGCTTGATCTCATCGACAACCTGGACCCGGGCAGGACGCTTGCGGAGACCACCGCGGTGCCGGTACGGGTGGAGTAGCCTGAAGCGTTGCCGCCAACGCCGAGGTGGTTGCCGGGCAAACTCGCTATGCTTTTAATAGCTGCCGGCGCAGGTACTACCTGGGCTAGAGGCCTATTTGGCCTCAAATAACTGGCCAGGGGGTTCGACGCGCCAACCCATCGGTTGACCTGGATCGACGGGGTACCGGGACAGCTCCGTGCGATCCGGCCTGGCACCGCAGCCGCGTCGTCCGCAGCGACTCAAGTATTTGAAGAAACAGCCGGCCATTCCCGATTTCTAACGCCATACGGGCCTGCAAGCCTCGTGTTACATGCGCCAGCAGCTACTGAATTGATAGCGAGTCGGGCGTTTCGCAAGCAGGCTGCCGTTACGAGACCAGGCCCATTGCATGCATGTAGGCCGGGTGCAGCATCAGGTCGTCCCACTTGGGAGCGGGCGTGACGGGCAGCAGATCGAGGCGGCGCATTTCGCTCGATTCCAGGGCTTCCCACTGACCCTTGACCAGGCCTTCGGCCATGCCGTCAAGCAGTTCATCGACCGCCTTGCCTTCATCAACGGACTGGTTGCACAGCAGCACCATGTCGCAGCCGGCGTTCAGCGCGGCCATCGCGGCCTGGCTGTAGCTGACTTCTTTTCCATCGATGAGACGCGCGCCAGCCATGCTCAGGTCGTCGCTGAAAATCGCACCGCCAAAACCGAGCTGGCCGCGCAGGATGAAGGTGAGCCATTGCTCGGAAAACCCGGCCGGCCGGGCATCGACCCTGGGGTAGATGACATGGGCGGGCATGACGCTGGTGAGCGTGGTGTTGAGCCATTCATACGGCGCGGCATCGTCGGCCAGGATGGCCTTGAGGCTGCGTTTATCGACCGGAATATCGGTGTGGGAATCGGCCTTGACGAAGCCATGCCCGGGGAAATGCTTGCCGCAATTGGCCATGCCGGCTTGCAGCAGGCCGTGCATCAGGCTTTTGGCGAGCAGCGTGACGACACGCGGGTCACGGCCGAAAGCGCGGTCGCCGATGACGCTGCTGCCGCCATGATCGAGATCAAGCACCGGCGTGAAGCTCAGATCAACGCCGCAGGCGCGCAGCTCGGCGCCCAGCACATAGCCGCAGGCGGTGGCCGCGTTGGTGGCGGCGAGCTGGTCTTTCATCCATTGCTGGCCGAGGGCGCGCATGGGCGGCAGGTGGGTGAAGCCGTCGGTTTTGAAGCGCTGCACGCGGCCGCCTTCGTGGTCCACGCAGATCAGCAAATCCTTGCGAATGCTCTTGATGTCGGCACACAGGGCGCCGAGCTGCTGGCGGTTTTCCCAGTTGCGGGCGAACAGGATGATGCCGCCGGTGAGCGGGGATTGAAGGCGTCGGCGGTCGGCTTTGGTCAGGCTCAAGCCGGCGACGTCAATGATGAGGGGTGCGTGCTGGGTCATGGATGGGTTTCTTCTCGCTATAAGTTTGATAGCTGCTGGCGCAGGTATTTGTTGGGCTACAGGTCTTTTTTACTAATTTTTTGTCATATTGTCTCGACCACGCAGAAGCTGGCCGCGTAGTCGCTCTCATCCGTCACGGTGACATGCGCGGTGAGCTGATGCGCCTCGAACCAGCTCTTGAGCGCGCCATGCAGAACAATTTCAGGTTTGCCGCTTGCCGTGTTGGCGATTTCGCAATGCCGCCACGTCATGGGCATGCGCATGCCCAGGCCGATGGCTTTGCTGAAGGCTTCCTTGGCCGAAAAACGGGTGGCGAGGTAACTGACGCCGCGATCTGGCCAGCGCGCGCTTCGGGTGCGCCAGGTGGCCAGTTCTGCGTCGCTCAGAATTTTCTGGGCGAAGCGCTCACCGTGGCGATCAAGAATGGCGCGAATGCGGCGGATGTCGCAAACGTCGGTACCGATGCCATAAATCATCAGGCCACGTGCGGGCTGAAGGCCTCGTCAATGCAGCGCAGGTAGTCTTTGACCGCAGCCGCATAACCCATTTCGAGCGCATCGGCGATCAAGGCGTGGCCGATGGACACTTCGAGCACACCGGGCACCGCGCGCAGGAAGCCCGTGAGGTTGTCACGGTTCAGGTCATGGCCGGCGTTGACGCCCAGATGGGCGGCGACTGCGGCCTGCGCCGCCTGGGCGAAGCGTTTCAGCGCCTCGGCGTCATGGCCCTCCGCGTGCGACCGGGCATAGCTTTCGGTGTAGAACTCGACGCGGTCGGCGCCAATGGCTTTGGCGGCAGCCATGGCCTCGGGAATCGGGTCCATGAACAGGCTGACACGCACGTTGCGGTCATGGGCCTGTTCGATGAGCGGCTGCAGCGGCCCGGCGTCATCGGGGAAGCTCCAGCCGTGGTCGCTGGTGAACTGGTCTTCGGCATCGGGCACAAAGGTGCACTGGTGCAGCGGCAGGCCACGCGCCGCCAGCTCACGCACAAAATGCATCAGATTTTGCAGCGGGTTGCCTTCGATGTTGAATTCGCAGTGCGGCCAGTCCTTCATCATCGCCGCAATCTCATAGACGTCGTCAGCGCGAATATGGCGCTCGTCGGGGCGCGGATGCACGGTGATGCCGTGGGCGCCGGCTTCGAGACACAGCTCGGCGGCGCGCCGCACGCTGGGAATGTCGAGGTGGCGGGTATTGCGCAGCAACGCCACCTTGTTGATGTTGACGGACAGAGCCGTTTTCTGCCGAGGCGGCGCGGGCGCGGCATCGGGCAGCGCGCTGCCCTGGTCCATGTGCGGGACGATTTTCCTGGGGATTTTGAGGGCGAGTTTCATGGCATTCAGCTCGGTTGGGGCTTGCATGGGAGCTTGCGAGGGCTCGTTAAAAAGCTTGCAAATCGATCATCATTTGCCGGGTTTTCAAGACCTTGACGCCGCAATGGTAGTGCAGCAGGGCCCGCAGCTGGGTCTTAAGTTCATTCATGCCCGGAATGCAGGCCCTGACGGTGTCTGAAAAGAGGGCTTTTTCACCCAGTGCCTGCTGCAAAGCCTGCCACTGCGCGCCCGGCAGGCTGGTGCGGTCGTCCCCATGGGCCTGGCGAAGTCCGGCTCCGGCCACCAGAACGTAGGGCGTCTGGGGCGACAGCGGCTCCAGGGTGGCGGTTTCCGCATCCAGCATGGGCAGCAAGCCGATGTCGCGCAGCAGGCGCAACTCGAACGCGCGCAGGGCGATCTGCAGGGTCGTCTGCGGTGTACCGAGGCTCTGGCTGGCGATCAACTGCACCGTGGCCGCGTAGGCATCGAACAGCATCGGGTGCGGGTCGTCCCGGGCCAGTAGCCGCATCAGCAACTCGTTGAGGTAGTAGCCCGACAGCAGGGCATCGCCCGTCGGCATGACGTGGCCACCCTGCCATTCGGCACTTTTGAGGGTGCGGATCTCCGCATCGCCACCAAAGGCCAGATGCAGCGGCTGCAGCGGCAGCAAGATGGGTCGAAAGCTGGAACTCGGTTTTTTGGCCCCCCGCGCCACCAGCGCCACGCGCCCATACCGGCGTGTGAAAACTTCCAGGATCAGACTGGATTCGCTCCAGTCGTAACGATGCAGCACGTAGGCAGGCTCGTCACTGATGCGTTGGGTGGCCACTGTGGTTCGTTCCAGTCACACGATTCAATGGATCGAAGGCGGGACTTCCGGACGCAGAGTACGCAAAGGTTTC